>JAUVVT010000260.1 GCA_030604505.1 bacterium
ACTAATCGATGTTTTCAAAGAATTACTACAGGATTATGAAGGGAATTTTACGATTGATCCGGTTGAAGATTATTTTAAATCGAAGCTAATTCATTATAGAGAGGACTTTCATCTTGGAGAGAAAATCAGGAAGAGTCCTGAAGGGACGAGATATTATCAAGATATTTTAAGGGAACGGTACTGGCATCGATTGAATAATACATCTATTGTCCAAACTGTTTATTTTAATGAAATCAAGAGTGCTTATGAAAAGGGAAACTTTAAGATTGCAGTAAAATTAATTGAAAATCATTTATTAAAGAAGCCTTTAAGATATTGGTTTGGAGAATTTGAAAAGCGCTTTGTTGTTGAAATTTGCAATCCTACTGACCGGTATCTTGAAAACCACCCAATTGTTCTTGGATTATCTGAAATTAATAAAGAGATTTCTGATTTTAATCCTAATAATTATGTTTTGGTTGAAGAGCACCCGCGCATTGACTACCGCATTATACCTTCACAGACAGATGATTTAAATGGGGATAATTTACCTGACGAGCTTGTTTTTGTTTATTCTCTGAAGCCTTCTTCAAAATTAAAATTATACTGCTATTACTCCACAACAGGGACTTCTTCTTTTAAATTCCCGGCAAAAACGGATGCGACAAATCCACAGGGAAATATCAGGTGGGAATCGAATTGGTGTGCTTATCGAATGTATAACGGAAAGATGGATTATTTTTCAAAACGGTTAGAGGGATTGAAATTGAAAACTCTTAAAGATCCTGATTATCACTACCCCGCGGATTGGGGAATGGATGTTCTTATTGTTGGCAACAGTTCAGGTATCGGCGGAATCACTATCTGGGAAGATGATACACCTGTGCCGGTTATGAGTACTTCTGATAAAGATTTGATTAAAATTGAAAATAAAATATTGTCCAAGGGTCCTGTTCGGTCATTGGTGCAAGTAAGTTTTACAGATGTGAAATCAAAAAATAGACAGTATTCTGTATCTTTAATAATGTCTGCTTTTGCAGAGCATCAGTTTTCGAAGCAGGATATTATTATCGATGCTGTTGGAGTGGACTCGATAGTTTATAGTCCCGGAATGGAGAAGCTCCCTCATGATGAGTGGCATATAAATACTGATTCGGGGATGTTTGCAAGTTGGGGATTTATGAACCAAGAGATTAAAGATATTGGACTTGGTTTGATGTTTTCTCCTGAAGAGTTCACGGGATATTCGGAAAACAACTTTGACAGATTTGTGAAGTTAAAGATCCCGACAAGGAAGAAGTGTACACATTATATAATCGGGGGATGGAGAAAAGGATTTGCTTCTCCTACTGCACCAACGAGTGCAGATTGGGCTGAGGAGGTTAAAGAACTTGGATTACAGTTACGTACGGTAATAAAGGTTCGGTTTTATCTGGAGTAATTTGCAGTCATTTGAAAATGAGATTTTTCGATTTTGTTCAGGAGCATCAGGACTCTACTTGAAATGAAAGTTGTTTATTGGACTTATGAAGGAAGGATTATGTTGGTGACACCCTTACACACAGCTATAATGTATGGATTCCCGTTTTCACGTGAATGACAAATTATTATTGGTGTTTTTAATTACCTGAAAATTGCGATATGAATTATTAAAAAATTATATGAATCAAACAGGTGACAAAACGAAATAGGGCGGACACACAGTGCACGCAGCCGGTTTGCCCCTACATTAAGAAAAAGAATATTAATTGTTGAATCTCAAATTTCAGGTAATTAAATTATATAATATAAGATATTTTTAATTACATAATACCATATAAAAAACTATAATGCAGATAACTTTTTATGGTGCTTGTAAGGAAGTAACCGGTTCAATGCATCTTATTTCCGCTAATGACAGCAGGATTCTTCTTGACTGCGGGATGTTCCAAGGGAAAAGGAAAGAAGCGTTTATAAAGAACCGTTCATATCCTTTTGAACCGTCACTTGTAAGCAATATTGTATTGTCTCATTCTCATATCGACCATTCAGGCAGGAT
The DNA here is from genome assembly GCA_030604505.1 of bacterium. GTDB lineage: Bacteria > SM23-31 > SM23-31 > JAUVVT01 > JAUVVT01 > JAUVVT01. The sequence continues at coordinate 2,018 of JAUVVT010000260.1, forward strand.
TCCTCTTCTCAGCGCGAGCGGTTTTGCAGGCAGGATTATCAGTACTCGTCCTACAAAGGATGCCTGTGAATATATGCTTCTGGACTCTGCACATATTCAGGAATCAGATGCCGAATATCTCAACTATAAGACGGCGCGAAGGTTTCTTTACGAAGTGGCATCCTCGGGGAAAGGCGATAAGAGCCTTACAAATAAGAAGATAAGAGAGATAAAAAAAATCTTAAGAAAGGATAGATGGTATTTAAATAAGGTTAAAATTAATGAAATAATCGATAAACAGAATCTGAATAGAATTGAACCGTTATACACCGTTTCAGAGGCTGAACAGGCTATAACTCAATTTGAGGGTTATCCCCACAAGTATCCTGTTGAGATTGGCAGTAATATCAGGTGTACATTTTATAACGCCGGACATATTCTTGGTTCTGCTATAACAATTGTCGAAATCGTTGAGAATAGTAAAAAATTTAATATCTGCTATACCGGTGACCTTGGAAGGTTTAATAAGGTTATTCTCAGGGATCCTGCTCTAAAGTTTGATGAAAGTCATAATGAGATTAACCTTCTTATAATGGAAAGCACTTATGGAGACAGAATACACGGGAATACTGAAAACATAGAACAGAAGCTGGAGGAGGTTGTTACAAAAACTTATCAAAGAGGCGGAAGTATAATTATTCCATCATTTGCAATGGAAAGAGCCCAGGAGATAATTTATTTTTTGCATAAATTATATAATGAAAAGCGTATTCCTGAAATTCCGATTTATGTCAATAGCCCTCTGACTTTCAACCTTACAAGAGTTTTTGCAGAACACCCTGAATGTTATGACCGTGAAACTCATAGAGATTTTCTTGAGAACAGTAAAAATCCTTTTACGTTTAAGCAATTAAAATATATTCAAACTGTTAAGGAATCGATGAAACTTACGCAGAATAACAATCCTCATATTGTTATTTCGGCATCCGGAATGTGTGAATCGGGAAGAATTCTTCATCATCTTAGATATAAGATACATAACAGTAAAAATACAATTTTAATAGTCGGATTTATGGCTGAAAATACTCTTGGCAGAAGAATCCTTGAGCTGGGTTCTCAAAATAATGAAAACAATCAAGAACCACCATTATTAAAAATACTGGGTAAAGAGTATCCATTAAACGCAGAGGTTGCTGTAATAAATGAATTCAGTGCCCATGCAGATAGAGATGAGCTGATATATTTTCTGAAGAAATCAAATCTAAAAGTCAAAAAAATTGCTGTTGTTCATGGCGAGAAAAAGCCATCCCAGAGTTTTTCTGAGTGCCTGAATACGCTTGGCTACGATTCATTTGTTCCTGATATGGGATTTTCTATGATTCTTTAGGAAATATAGCCAATAGGCAATGGGGAAGAGGAAGATATTAATTGTTGGTTTGATAAATCGTATATTAAAGAATTTTATTTTGAAAAGAATATTGGTATAAAAATTGGAGAAGGATACTTATTTTACTATAGAGTCATCTTGCATCGGTGATTTGAAGATACTTGGTTCACGATTTATAGGTAATGCGGCACCGATTATTGATAAAGAAACCGCAGAAGAATTTATCATCAAGATTTCAAAAAAGTATCATGACGCGACGCACAATTGCTATGCTTATAGATTAATAACCGAGCGGGAAGAAACCGTACGGACAAGTGATGACAGGGAACCACAGGGAACAGCGGGGAAACCGATTCTTACAGTAATTGAAAAGCAGAATCTTTATAATGTAGCTATTGTGGTTACGCGGTACTTCGGCGGGAAAAAATTGGGGAAGGGCGGGCTGATGAGGGTATACCGTGAATGCGCTGAAGCAACTCTTTCAAATGCAAGAATTATACAGAAAATAGTTTATAAAAAGATATATCTGGAATTTTCTTATAATGAGACAGGAAGCATTATGAAGATTATTTCTGATTTCAGCGGAAAGGTGAGCAATCAAACATATAAGGACAAATGCAGCCTTTCGGTTGAGATACCCAGAGGTTATCTGGATAAATTCAAGGATAAGATTTTAGATATAAGCGGCAGGAAGTCTATTTTAATGAAATTTTAAAAAATATAATAATAAGGAGAAAATATTTATGCAGGGAATAGTAATGGCTGGTGGATTTGGTGTAAGGCTAAGACCTTTAACCATAAATCTTCCGAAACCAATGGTTCCGCTTGCCAATATTCCTGTTCTTGGTCATGTAGTCAACTTACTTAAGAAGCATGGAATAGATGAGCTTATTGTGCTCTTGTATTTTCAGCCTGAAATAATTAAGAACTATCTTGGAGACGGTTCAAGGTTTGGTGTAAAAATCCGCTATCTTTTGCCGGAGGAGGACTTGGGGACTGCCGGAGCAGTTAAGTGTGCACAAGA
>JAUVVT010000124.1 GCA_030604505.1 bacterium
CTTCAAACGAAATGCAACCTGCGGGATAGCATTTTTTAGCTTTTAGGACATGATAAACAGAGACCCGATTACCGAACCTTTTGTGGCTTAAATGTGCACATTTAAAAACATCACACCTTTTATATTGATTTATCATTAAACAATCTCATTTTATCATAAATTACAGCACAATAATAAGTTTGGAAAATTTATCCAAATAATTAAGAAAGATTTTCTTGTTCAAAAATACAAAAAATTACAAAAATTCTAAGAACAATAAAACAGATAAAAATTCTTATTATAACTGATTAAAACAAAGGTAGGAAAAAGAATGTAAAATATAGGATTATTACTCATCTGAAGTTTGCTTCGATAAAGTATCTTCCTTAATTTGCTCATAAAATTCATCGTAAAACTTAATAAGTTCATTTGAAATCCATTCACATCTGCCATAACCTCCTACTTCCAAGTCTCCTGTTTTCTTAAAAAGTGTAACAGATTTAGAACTCGAAACATAATGTCTACATTTAGCTACATTACCCCTACATACATAAATCACAGGACTTTTAAATCCGGTCATTGGATATGGTCTGCCATGTTTTCCATATGGACAAGCTTTACTTAATTTTTCAATCTCATAATAAAAATCAAACAAGTAACCCAATTTTATACTCTTGGCAAGGACATTGACAAAAAGCTTTTTTACTTCATTATTTTGTGATAGAATATATAGATTATCAACAACATTTTTAGGTGCTGCAGGGTCTCCGTATAATCCTGAAATCCTTGCATTAAATATTGATGCAATCACTGCAATATTTGCATAGTCGGAAACATTATCATCTTTATCCAAGATATTTTCTCTCTTGTTAGGGTAATCACTGCATAATTTTATAGCTTCAATAACATCAGGTTCCATATCCAAATTTGAAGCCATCGCAGCGCTGCTATTCTTGTTTCCTTCTTCAAATCTAATTTTCTGTTCTTCATAACTGCTGGCAGCAAATATTTCAATCAAATTAGCCCCCCCAATCCCGCTTAATAGAGCAACCTGTGCACCTTTTATTATATCTTCACTACGGAACTTTCTATCGGTATATTTAACACAATTGCCAAGTATACCCATCATAAATAAACATGTATTAATCAAGTGATTATAAAATGGCGTCATTTTTTCAGGATTGTTCATTTCCTCAATAAATCTTATTTTGTATAATGTATATATCATTTCAATATTATTTACAATCTCATTTTTATATTTTTCGAATATATTAGTGACTTTTTCCATAAATTTCCTGAATTCCGTTCTTGATTCTTTTGATGCAATAAATCTTTTAAAATCCGAAAAAATCCTTTCCCGAAGAGTATTATTTAATTTTTCGGATTTTTCTATAGAAAAACTAAACTTCCAATCTGAATTATTATCCCGCAACTTTATAAGTCTTTCAATCTTCTCGGTATTCAATTCCGTCCCTTTCGGGTACAAAATGGCTCCTTTGGGGTTTGAAAGATTCTCAGCCAGGGAAAATCCCTCCGCTACAGACCTGTTTACTTTTGGTTTATACCAGGTAAAAGATACCAACTCGTCAAGACTTTCGATTTCTATATTTTCAGGACCTACAATCATAATATTATCAATAACTTATAATTTAAGTTAATTTGCTTTAAATTAAAACAATTTTGAAAGAAAGTCAAGCAAAATAAATCAATATTTCTATAAAGAAATAAAAATATTTTTTTATTTTTCATAAGATAGTAAATTTATAACTATATAGCTTAAATTGATTATTTGATTTATTTTCAATTTAAGTTAATCCTATTTTCATTCGCAGGTGATATAAAAATACAAGGTTACTGCAATATATTTTTAAAATTGGTATAATATTTGCAGCTATTCTTTATAATAATACCGACTTAAAAGGAGGTTATGTTATGAAAAAGGGAAATAATTACACGGTTCCGAAACAAATAAAATCAATTTTAGACCTTAGAACAAAAATATCTAAAAATGCTGGCAGGGAAATTTCATTCTCAGAAGCTTTAGCATGTTGGTTAGCTTTCGGTTATGGGGATAGTTTTGTTGAGAATTATTATAAAAGCTGATAATTTTTAAAATTATTGAGACTTAGAAATTTCTATTATGCCAGAGTATCAACTTTTCCACCTAAATTCGAGCCTGCATTTGAGAAGAAATTATTAACTAATCTTGCTCCGGTACCAACAGGTTTAATGCCCTGTGCAATATTTGCATTTAGGTCTTCAATACTCTTAATCTGGTTTTTTTCAGCAACATTTACACTGCTGGTAAGTTCATTTACTTCATTTTGTAAATTCTTTTCCCTATAAGCATTTCTGAGATTTACAACCGGTTCACTATTTTTATTAATTTCGGTTCTTGATATATCATCTTGATTTGTATTAACAGTATTATTTTGTTCTTTATTCTGAGGCGGTTCCTTCGCACCGATGGTTGTATTATTTAAAGAATATGTATTATTTATCTCAATTTTTCTTGAAATATTATTAACATTATTGTTCTGTGTCATTAATGGCTGGGAAAAATTTATCGGCATTTTAAAAAGCCCCTTCTTTATTCTATTCAACAATCATCATATTAAAAAGTTCCCTATGAAATAAGTTATTAAAGTCCCGGATTAACAATAATTCCCTTCGGTGTATTAAATCCGATAACTTCTAATTTTGACATTGTCTTACCATCACCGGCAAGCATTACCCTCACAACTTTATGATGTTCTGTAAACCACATTTCTCCGACATTACTATTCACAGTTACAGCGATTGGCTGCTGGTAATTTCCTGGAACTACTTCGTGCAATCCAAGATTTTCTGAAATATTATAAGGCACAGAAGAATCAAAAATCCTCGGTTTAATCAAGATAACCCGATTATTGCCCGTGTCCGATATCCACGCATAAGAATTTTTCTTGTTAACGCCAACGCATTCAGGACTAAAAAATCCTAATATTCCATCAATTTTACTTCCGTCACCCAATATTCTTACAATTCTATTATTACCTTTATCAGCAAACCAGCAGTTTCCGTTTGTGGAATTCACTGTCAATCCGACAGGATTTTCAAAGTTCAGGTTATTCCAGTTTGAAAATATAAGGTGTTTTTGTGTGTCTGGGGATGGTGGATTATTAATATTGTAACCGTCCGGTATATCATCAAGAAGTTTTACAACTCTGTCATTCCCTGTATCTGTGACCCAAATACTACCGTTTTTTTGGTCCACTGAGATTGATAACGGATTAACAAACCCATGTATTCTCCTAAGAATAATACCATCAGGTGAAATCTTTATAACCTGACTGGAGTCGCTATCCTGACAAATCCAGGCAGTGCCGTCAGACGACATTATAGAAACCGAATGAGGAGAATCAAGACCCAAAATTTGATTTATAATTTTCCCATCAGGTGAAATTTTCACAATACGATTATTTCCTTTATCGGCTACTAAAACTGTTCTGTCATTCTTATTTATATCAATCCCTTCAGGATTAAAGAATCCATTTATATCATACAAAACGTCCCCGGTACTCGAAAGCATAACAACACGATTATTAAAAGTATCACTAATCCATACACTCCCTATTGCGCTGTAAACATTAATTCTCTTTATTGATATAGTTTTTCCCCCATTTACATCACTGACTACTACTTCAATATCCACTGGTCCTGTAGTTGATGGAGCAATCCAGACCACAGAATCTCCGGAAGTCTCGAAAAATTCTCCAATATCTTTGTCATTTCTTTTAGCGCTCCATGAATATAACAGCTGATGTCCATCGGGGTCAGATGCCAAAACCTTAAATACAGCAGTATTCTCTAAAAAAACATTTTTTGGAGTAATAGTAATATCACTGACCACCGGATTGCGGTTCTGTATATTTATCACTATACTATCACTATCACTACCTCCTCTGTAATCATTAATTTCAAGAAAAATAATTGCAGAACCGGATGTATCAGGAGCTTTCCATTTCACTGAATCGCCTTTAATTTCAGCAAATACACCGATGGATGTACTCCATTGAACATTCAGGCTATCTCCGTCAATATCAACATAAATAGCTCTAATCGTTATGGTTTCCCCCAAATCAACCATTTCTTTTTCCGCAATAATACTCATTATCGTAGGATTATTGTTACCTGAAACAGGATTTTTACTGCAGTAGTAATACCCAACTAACAAACTGAGAACTATTAGAGAACATATTTGAGAAAATTTCTTCATAAACCCATCAGTATTTATATTTAACAACAATTATTAATATTACTTTTAAATGAATGTGAATTTGATAAATTCAAATTCCTACAGAAATCTTTTATTTAATGTGCATTTTTACACACCTTGCAAACAAAAGATAATATTTCTTTAGTGACTTTACAAATTTCCGGTGGAATATTTTCTTTCGGAGCAAGCTTTATCAATATCTTCATCATTTCCGGTTCATTCTTAAGAGGAATATTTTTTTCTTTTGCCTTAGCGAATATCTTTTCAATATTATGTTCTTTTGATTCTTGATATGTTTCCATCATTTATTTTCATCCTTGCTGAAAGCAATGCCAAACTGCACATTTATCATTTTTCATTCAGTGTTTTTAAATCGTCGTTCGTAAAACGTAAATCCTAAAGACCTGCTTCAGCCAATGAATATTTCTTATTTTTTCTCATATTTGCAGCAAGTTCAATCTCACCTTTACTGATATTCAATTCTTTAGCAATATCTGAAATATTCATATTTTGGTCCAATAATTCGTATATTCTGTCGAAATTATAATTACTATAAGTCATTCTGCTTTTTTCAGGTCTCAAATTAAGTGCCAGTTTTGTCTCTTCTGCCTCCATATGAAGTTCTTTGGCAATTTTTACATCATCCCAGCCGAGGTCGTTTAATTTATAAACCGCAAGATATTTATCTTTAATCGATAAATTTTTATTTTTTAATTTATAATTACCTTTATCAGAAGTATTTGACCAGCTCTCGGTCAAGATTTTATCTATCTTATTATTTCTAAGTAAAACTTCTTCTTCAAGTAAATCTTTTATTCTTCTCTTATTTTTCTTAATAGGATTAGATTTTCCATTGGTTTTTAAATAAGTATTTATGAGTTTTTCTCTGAAATTATCATCATAATTATTAGCAGGATAATACTTGGGTATTCTTCCGCGGTTTATTTCATTTCTAACGGACTTTTTAAATAGATTCTCCAAATATTTAGAATTTTTTGTTTTTTGATTTTTGTTAAGTAATTTTTTGGCAAGGAAAAATCCTGAAATTAGTGCAAGTATACTCCCTATTACATAAAAATACCACATCCGGAAAGATAAAACATTTGCTTCATCTCTTATTTGTGTATTATCTTTTTTTAAGCTTTGAACATTCTTACCAAAAAGATTAAACTTCGCTTCTATACTTGATTTCAAGCTGTCTAAATAGGCAATTGCGGGAATTTCCTTCACAGCTTTGTAATTATCCGTTTCTTCTTCGCCATTGTCCGAATCTAATTCCGATTTCTCATTATTTTCTAATGCATTTGCAACAACTTCTTTATTCTTGGCAATATCCTCTTTATTATCCTCCGAGTTTTCCGGAGTCTCGGCAAACTTCTCTATATTATCTTTTGACTTATTCGAAATCTCAGTAAGATTTTCTTCCGTATCATCCGGATTTTCATTAGAATAAGCAATATCAGCTTCGGAATGTTTCGCCTCATCCTGAACTTCATTATTATTATCCGACTTGAGAATCTGGAAAATATATTTTACAGTGTTATTATAAATAGGGGAATCTTTTGGAACCTTTCTGAAATTTATCAATGCTTTTCTGTGTTCTCCTTTCAGCATTCTTACCACACCGGCATGAAAATATGATTCTGGATGACCGGGTTTTACAGCAATAGCCCTTCTGTATTCAACAAGAGCCCTTTCAAATTCACCGTTATTTTCATATTCCAAACCACGTTTAAAATAATCGTCTACCGTTTTTTCATTTAATACTATATTGTTATTCAATACTATTTTAACATCAATTGCGAGCCTCAACGGGTCATTTAACTCAACAACATCAGCATTATAATCATTGTTAAGTTTAATAACAGCGTCCAGATTATTATCACCATTTTTGTTGAAATCAATGCCTTTTAAAACAATATTATCAAACTCAATGTATTCGTATTCCGAAAATCTTTTTCTATCCAAATCGGCATTTAAAAAGGATATTACTATTTCTTTTTTGGTTTTATTTTCTTTTATTTTCTA
>JAUVVT010000261.1 GCA_030604505.1 bacterium
AAACCAGCCATTAAAACACCGGAAACAAAAAGTATTAAAACTTCATAAAGGTTGTTTGATTCAAACAGTTCATTCATTTTCATTTCCAATTCGGAAAAACCTTCAGGAAAGGGGAAAAACATTCTTACTATTCTTTCAAATTCTTCACTGAGTATGAGGAATGATATTCCAATCGAGAGACTGTATAAGATGATGTTACGGTTTACTTTATTAAGACGAAAGACCTTTTTTACCGGATATCCTTTTTTGTAAACGAAGACCAACGCGGGGATTATTACAAATATTTCCACCAGAAGTCCTTCTTTTCTTCCTTTTGAGATCGATTCCGAGAAGAGACCGTCAATCAACAAGAGAAGAAAGAATGTAAATACCATTACCAGTGCTGCTTCTTTTTTTGAAGGATAATCTTTCATTATTTATGATTTTAGATTTGCAATTTATAATTTCAAGAGTTTTTCAGCATTTTTTGAAAATACTGCTTCTTTTTCCTTTGATGTTATTGAAAGTTTCATAGTGCTGTCAACATCTTTTTTCTGGTCTCTCCACGGTGAGTCGGTTCCAAATAAAATCTTATTAATACCGTGTTTTTTTATTATCCGGTAGAACTGTTCTATTTCAATTTCTCCTATAGTGTATGAAGTATCAAAATAAGCGGGACTTCCCACAAGATAATATTCGACATCATCCCACATACGCCATCCGCCGGTATGAGCAAGGATAGTTTTTAGTTCGTAAAATTTTTCAAGTACTTTTGAATAGTCTTTTGGCGTTCCCATCGGGGGTGTTTTAATCCCGATATCCCTGCCGGAATGAAAAATTACAATCATTTCGTTCTTAATTATTTCCTCATATATGTAAAACATATATTCGGCGTCGGGTTTGAAATTCTGATAATCTGGATGGAATTTAACTCCACGTATTCCGTTATTTTTCAGGATAGCGGGCAGTTTTGCGGAATTTTCAGCGGTTGGGTAAATTGTCCCGAAAGATATTATGGAATCGCTTTGTATTTCAGCAAAGTATTTGTTTATGGTCTCAACCTGCGAAGGTTTCGTCGAAACAGGATGAACCACAGAAATATCAATTCCTGCCTTTTCCATCGATTCTGTAAGTCCCTTCAGTGTTCCATCGGTGAAGGATTTGGTGTTTGAGCTTTCTTCTAATGTTTTTATTGCACGTTCGGCTAAATCATCAGCAAAAACGTGTGTGTGGATATCAATTATCTTCAATCTTTAAGCTCAGGGTATATTTAGAATGACTTTTATTTGTAGAAAATTGAGTTTTAAGTTAATAAAATATTATAAAATTATAAAGAAAAATTTTAAACAGGCAGGTTTATTTATAAAGATAATTATGTTTCAGCAATTTTTTTTTAAAATTTGTTGACAAATAAAATAAATATATAGATATTTATATTAAACGAAACACTTTTTTTAAAAACAAATATTAATAAATGTTTTCAGAATCACTTGTTTTCAGGAAAAGCCGTCAAAGTATAAAGTTTTTATACAATAGTTTTCTGGATTTTCTCTATCCGCCTTTTTGTTATACCTGTGATGAAAGATTAAATGAGAAAGAGGAGTTGGTCTGCGAGAGGTGCTGGAGTAGTTTCAGGTTTTATGAAGGGGGAATTAGGATTGAGAAGAAAGACTTAATGTTAGGAGCTAAAAGGAATTTTTCTGATTGTTATGCAATGTATTATTTTGATGATAAAACTCTGAAATTAATTCATTTTTTTAAATATTACCGCAAGAGTTCTCTTTCATCCAGAATTGGAAAAGATTTGGGGGAAATAATAAAAAATAATAACTTTGAAAAAACTTTTGATATGATAATATCTGTACCACTTCATAAAACAAAAGAAAGGGAAAGGGGATTCAATCAAAGTTGTCTGATTTCCGAATATGCATCGTCAATATCAGGACTGCCGCTGTCTGACAATATAGTTATAAGAAAAAAGAACAATAAATCGCAGAGTCAGTTAACCTATAAGGAAAGAATTGAGAACGTGAGGGATATTTTTGAGGTAAAGTATCCTGAAAAGATAAATGGCAAGAGGATTATTTTGATTGACGATGTGATTACTACCGGATTGACTGTAAATTCCTGCTGCGGTGAACTGAAAAAACATAGAGCGGGAGAAATTTTCTGCTTATGTGTGATACACCCGGTTGAGAAATGATTTTTGAAGATTTCTATGGAGCCGGACTCACATAGTCTCTTTTTAATAAAGGAAGTTTTTTTTCTGCAGTTAATGGAATTTATTAAGCGATTTTTTATTTCGTAAATGCTCTACTTTTATTGAAAGGATTATCTTCTTCAAGACATAGTGGAGTAATGGCTATATTTAACAAAGAATTTGGTAAATCTCATAACATATTAATAGTATTTTATTTATGATTTGGTGTATTAATCCAGTATGGAGGACAACCCAGATGCTTATTTTTCGTAATATATATTTTGCTATACTATACTTAATCTCAATGACCACTGCTGTATTTGCTCAAACACAGAATGAGATATTTACTAAACTTGTTGGTCATGTGGTAAAAATGGATTCTCAGATAATAGAACAAGTCTTAAAAGAAAAACCCGGTAAGAAGTTCTTTGTTGATTCTAATAATAACGGAAAAGATGATATAATCTATATGATTGACATCGATGAAAGGCATGAAGAACAATTTAAACCGATTTTAGTAAAGATTGTGGATGAAGACGGAGATATGTATCTCACAGGAGAAGGTGATTTGGATAGTGATCTCTATATTGTCGATTGGCATGCAGACGGTACGGTTGACAGGATAATTGATTATGTTGACCTTGACTGTGATAATGACCAGGATGAGCAAATACAGTACTTTTGGTCGGATTCAACTGTAACCAACAAATATCGGCGAGTTTGGTACAAACAGAATTTACCGAAAATCTATCCCGGTAAAAATTATTTTGTATGCTGGGGAAAAGATATTAGTGACGATAATCGTTTGTGGTGGGATATTAATTATGATTATGTTCAAACTTTAACACAGTGGCTTTCAGATTATAATGGTGATGAAACGCTTGTCAATAAATTTTTCTATGATTATAAAGAGGATGAAATAATTCCTTTTGGAGAAATTGCTTTTTCATTTTATGATTGTGATGATGACAGTTATTCAGAGGAAGCACTGCGTTTTGGAGGTAAGGGACAAGTTGTTGAAAATCTCAGGTACAGTGTAGATATTGATAATGACACCGGCGGCAGGAATTATCATGATTATGATTTTTCAATTACATGTTTGGGTCCTATTAGTCTGCCTCAAGAGAAGTGCCAAAGCATAAAATTGCGGAATCATACATCAGAGCCAATAGTTCAATGGGAGCAGATGCGGTCTGTCGCAAAAAATGGAAGGTGGCAAAAAGCCCATCTTACCTGGGATGAAAATGATAATAATATAGCTGATCCGATTTTATCTCTGTCTGATAGTATCTGTAATGAACGGTGGGAGGGAGTCATCAATCATCAAAGTGAATTTATGGAGAGGGTAGGGGGACCATCATGCGGTATTTATAATAAGCGGAATGAAGTTGATATGGATTATTCAGGAAAGATGCAGTTTTATTTCTCACTCGTTGATAAAAGACTGCATTTATATGGGGCGGAAGTCGGCTGGATTAAAGTTGATTACGACTATAATCATAAAGCAGATATGTTTATCTGGATGGAAGACCAGGATAAAGATGGTTTCTTTGATACATGGAAGTATGATATTGACGGAGATTGTCTCGGAGAGGCTCATAATTCAATCAGATATAATGATGTATGGAAGTATGACGTTAAAGAAGATGACCTTTATGAGCGTATAATTCATATTGAGAATGACGAACAGCAGATTATTCCGTTTGACTATTGGTCACTTCATAATTTTTATACGACTAATCTATCCGAGGTCATAGAAACAAATCAAAAACTAATCGATGTTTTCAAAGAATTACTACAGGATTATGAAGGGAATTTTACGATTGATCCGGTTGAAGATTATTTTAAATCGAAGCTAATTCATTATGGAGAGGACTTTCATCTTGGAGAGAAAATCAGGAAGAGTTCTGAAGGGACGAGATATTATCAAGATATTTTAAGGGAACGGTACTGGCACCGATTGAATAATACATCTATTGTGCAAACTGTTTATTTTAATGAAATCAAGAGTGCTTATGAAGAGGGAAACTTTAAGATTGCAGTAAAATTAATTAAAAATCATTTATTAAAGAAGCCTTTAAGATATTGGTTTGGAGAATTTGAAAAGTGCTTTGTTGTTGAAATTTGCAATCCAACTGACCGGTATCTTGAAAACCACCCAATTGTTCTTGGATTATCTGAAATTAATAAAGAGATTTCTGGTTTTAATCCTAATAATTATGTTTTG
>JAUVVT010000074.1 GCA_030604505.1 bacterium
ATCGCCGTCCATCAGGGAAATCCGTATACCTTCTGTGTTCCACCTTATGTTGCATCTCTGACTATAATAGACGATCTTGAATCTGCCGGCTATCAATGCAGAAAAAATTTCCTGGAGCGCATCTTCTATTCTATGAGGCCCTACGGCGGAAAATTATGGCTGAACACAAACGCAGAGGAAAAAAGGGCATTTTTAAAAATGGCTGAAAATGTAAAATTACAAGGTTTGCAGAATTGTTCCAAAGATAACTTTGCTATACTCTTTCGTAAAGGTGCCCTGCCGGGTTCAGCAGACTGGACTCACCAGTACGGTGATATTTCTAATACTACAAAGTCGGATGATAGTCTCGTAAAACCGCCGTTGGGAATAGCATGGTTTGGGGGGAACTCGAATCTTGATGTCCTGCCCAGACACGGCCATGGACCACCGGAACAGGTAATAGGCGGAAGACTCTTTATTGAAGGAATGGACTGCATCAGTGCCCGGGATGTTTATACCGGTCGTGTGCTTTGGAAAACCAAATTGGACAATCTGGGAAATTATGGTGTTTACTTTGACGACACATATAAAGATGCCCCGACCGATCCGAGTTATAACCAAATACATATCCCCGGAGCAAATTCAAGAGGCACAAATTTTGTTGCCACAACTGACTACGTATATGTCATACAAGGAGAAAAATGCCATATTCTTGATTCGGCAACAGGAAAAACCATAAAGGTCATTTCACTGCCGGCTAAGAATAACGGAGAATTGCCCCAATGGGGGTATATCGGTGTTTATAAAGATTATCTCATCGCCGGCTCCGATTTCGCCGAATATTCCGTATTGGTTTCAAAAAATAAAAAGTGGGAAAATTATGTATCAAAATTAGAACCAAGAAGGCTCGTTTTCACTAACTTCGATAATACAGCCAGCAAAGAGATAATCGTTATGAACCGCCATAACGGTAATATCCTCTGGCGTTTTAATGCCAGATACGGTTTTATTCATAATGCCATAGCAGTCGGAAGTGACAAAATATTCTGTCTGGACAAGATTCCACCTCTCATTGAAGAACAATTGGAAAGACGCGGATTATCAACTCCGTACACATATAGTCTTAAAACGTTCTATATTCAAACGGGGGAAATTATATGGGAAAGCAATGAAAATATTTTTGGAACGTGGCTGAGCTATTCAAAGGAATATGATATTCTGCTCCAGGCGAGACGCCCCTCCCGTGATATGATAAGGGGTGAAGAAGGCAGACGTATAATCACATACAAGGGGCAGAATGGAACTGTATTATGGGATATAAACGAAAAATATAACACATTCCCCATACTGCACGGAGACAAAATTATTACAGAAGGAAAAATATTCAGCCTGTTGACGGGAGAAACATTACATAGAAAGTCTCCCCTGACCGGTAAAAAAGTACCCTGGAAATGGCAGCGTCAATATGGCTGTAATTATCCTATCGCCAGTGAACACCTTATCACATTCAGGTCTGCTGCTGCGGGATATTATGACCTTACCAACAACGGCGGTACGGGAAATTTCGGCGGATTCAAATCCGGATGCACTTCCAACCTGATTGCTGCCAACGGCGTTTTGAATGCACCAGATTATACCCGGACCTGCCAATGTGCTTACCAGAATCAGACTTCACTGGCACTCATTCATATGCCAGACGTTGAAATGTGGACCTTCAATATTATTGATTTGGATGATGCCCCGATTAAAAGAGTCGGTATTAACTTCGGTGCACCCGGCGACCGTATGGCTGATAATGGAACGCTATGGTTAGACTATCCCAGTGTCGGTGGTCCCTCGCCGGATATTCCAGTGAGTATAATACCTGAAGAACCGGCGTGGTTTCGCCACCATTCTTCCCGTATTGAAGGTGAAGGACTCAAATGGGTCGCCGCATCGGGCTGCAAGGGAATAAAAAATATAAAAATAAATCTGGTAAAAAAATCTGAAAAAGATCATCCCTATACAGTCCGCCTCTACTTTGCCGACCCGGAAGATTTACAGCCAAACAGTCGTGTCTTTGATGTATCAATTCAGGGAAAGTATGTGTTAGAAAACTTTGATATTATAAAGGAAGCCGGCGCCCCATATAAAATCATTGTAAAAGAATTCAAAAATATCAGAATCAAAGATAACCTGAATGTCGCACTCAACCCCAGTAATACAAAGAATAAAAATTCTCCCGTTATCTGCGGTATCGAAGTATTCGCTGAAGATGGTGAAGAAACAGAATAATGATAATTATAAATCATTCATTTCGGAATTCGCATGCAGAAATAAACTGTTATACAGGAGTCAAACTATGAATGAGTGTTATAAGAAAACATCTTCCAGATTCCTATATATTGTGTATTTCGCATTCGCTCTTGCAATAATCCAATTTGTATGCACCAAAAAACAGCCGAAAAAATTACGAATAGTCGTCATAGGAGATTCGACGGCACAAACATATAAACCTGAAAGAAATATTACAGGATGGGGACAGGTCATCGATACCTTTTTTACAGAAGATGTAGAGATAATAAATTTAGCCAAAAGCGGACGCAGTACAAAAACATTTATAAAAGAAGGCAGATGGGAAGACGCATTAAAAGAAAAAGGAGATTATATTTTTATACAGTTTGGCCATAATGACTCCCATGCGAAAGAAAAACCCGAATCAACAAATGCAGAGACCGATTACAAAGATTACCTTAGACAATATGTTGATGAATCAAGAGAAAACGGAGCAATACCTGTCTTAATAACCCCAATGCACAGAAGAAGGTTTGATGAAAAAGGAAAAGTTACACAGGAGCTTTTGCCTTATGCTGATGCTGTGAAAGATGTTGCAAAAGAGAAAAAAGTTTTATGTGTTGACCTTCATAAATTAAGTGGAGAGGTTTTTCAGAGACTGGGAGATAAAGGAAGCAGCGACCTGTCCTGCCGTCCAGGTGACATAACTCATTTTTCCAGAAAAGGCGCCGTTCTTATGGCAAAATTAATCACTGAAGAACTTTTTAATATAGCACAGAATCTAAAGAAATATATCAAAAAAAGTAGATTATTATAAACGTATCTATAACCAGCCACAGCAAAATCGCTAATACATAACCCGCAATATTTCTTGCATACCGGTAACTTTATATACAAAGTATGAGCACACTAATCAGTGCATGAGCAAAAAGTACTATTATTACAGCTTTTTTTCTATTTCTTTAATCACCGTTTTTAACACTTTTATTCTCGCATATAATTTTGAGTTTGATTCAATAATAGTCCATGGTGCATAAGAAGTGCTTGTTCTCAAAAGCATTTCATCTACCGCTGTTTTATACTGATTCCATTTTTTGCGGTTTCTCCAATCTTCATCGGTAATTTTCCATTGTTTATGGGGATTTTGCTGTCTTTCTTTAAATCGCTTCAATTGCTCTGCTTTATCGACCTGAAGCCAGAATTTAATCAGCACCGTTCCAAAGTTAACAAATTGCTCTTCCATTTCGTTTATTTCCCTGTAAGCTCTTTTCCATTCTTCTTCCGTACAAAAACCCTCAACTCTTTCAACCACTAATCTCCCATACCATGACCTGTCAAAAATAGCTATATGACCAGCTTTCGGAATTGCCTTCCAGAAACGCCATAGATAATGATGTGCCTTTTCAATGTCATTTGGTGCAGCAATGGGTATCACCTCATATCCTCGCGGGTCCATCATCTTAAGAAACCGCTTGATATTCCCCCCTTTCCCAGCAGCATCCCAACCCTCATAGACCATAATGACCGACAACCTTTTTTTATAAACTTCATGTTCAAGGTCTCTCATCCTATTCTGATATTTCTTCAAAACTCCATCATACTCTTCTCTTGCTAAATCAACTGACAAATCAACTTTGTCAAGAATAGAAGTAATACCCTTATGCCCCACTGTTTTCCTTCTTGTCGGTGCCTTTTTAGCTCCCTTTTTTTTCACTTCATTTATCTTATTTTCCAATGTATTGATTACAGCATTAAAAACCTTTACATTGGCAAACCTCCAATCATGAGATTCTACAATGGTCCATGGTGCAAAATCCGTATCCGTTTTAGCAAGCATTTCCTCAGTCGCCTTGAGAAATTTATTATAATGCTTGTAGTTCTTCCAGTCATTCTTATCAACCTTCCATGCAGTAGAAGAATTGCTCTCAAGTTTTTTAAACCGCTTTTTTTGTTCTTTCTGTGAAATGTGCATGAAGAATTTTATAATTACATTTCCATCATCAACCAACTGCCTCTCGAAAGATTTAATTTCATCATAAGCTTTCGACCATACCTCCTTTTTTACCAATTTATCCACTCTCTCCACCAAAACCCTCCCATACCAGCTCCTGTCGAATATGGCAATTATTCCCTTTTCGGGAGTTCTTACCATAAACCGCCAGAGAAAAGGTCTCAGTCTTTCATCTTCAGCTGGAGGATTAGTCGGATGAACCTTAAATCCTCTTGGGTCAAGTGCTAAAAGAAGTCTATTTATCATTGTCCCTTTCCCTGCGGCATCCCATCCCTCAAAAACAATAATAACAGGTATCTTCATGTCCTTAGCCTGCCTCTGCAGGTTTGCCAGTTTAAATTCCAGTTCGGTAATCATACCGGCATATTCTGCCTTTTTAATCTTTTGTGTTATATCAACCTTCTCTAACATTTTATTACCTATATTTGTTAGTGATAATCTCTTCTTTTTAAATCACAGATTTCATCGATTATAAAAACTAAAAATTATCTTAAAATAAATAAACATCTGTGTCATCTGTGGTCTATTATTTTTATATTCATACAAATAAAAAATATTTTTAAAAAGTTTAACACTAAAATTTAATATTAATAAAAATAAATGTCAATACTTTAGAAAATATTATCTGAAATGCCTCATTTTTCAAAACCAAATTAAAAGTTCATTATAAAAAGTTCTTGAACTAATTCAAAAAAATGATTATGATATAAAAGTTCCAAATATACAAATACTAATTACAATTTTCCCTTTTAACAAATCATAAATCTAAAATAGTAAATTTTTTGTTTCTCTGTGCCTTTATCAATTATTAACATTTTATTAAAAAATAAGGTAATATCTAATGAAGCGTGAATATCTTTTTACAGCTTTATTTTTTACATTGGTCGCCATAATTTTTTATCTGGCATTTCTCATCTTCCGTCCATATTTAGCTTCAATCTTTTGGGGTATTATACTCACAATGGTCTTCTTCCCAATATATAAAAAACTTTCCAGGAAAATTAAAAATAATGCAGTTAGTTCCATTCTTATGTGTATACTCATTTTTATTATCATTATCGGTCCCTGCATTTACATCGGCGTAGTCCTCGTCGATGAAGCTGTCAGCGCCTATCATAACATCGAAAAACACATTCGTTCGGGTGAATATCAGTCTTTGATGAACTTAACAGAGCATCATATTTTTATTTCCCTCCGCCAAAGAATTGAACAATATGTCGACCTATCGGAATTAAACATCCCCTCTTTGATTTTAAATACGCTAAACAAAATTCAGTTATTCGTACTGAGTCGGATTGGAAGTAGCATCCAACGTTTTTCCCAATTTATACTTGATTTCATTTTCGTCTTTCTTACAATGTACTACCTGTTCAAAGATGGAGAAAATACTGTAAAGCGGTTTAAAGGTATTATCCCGCTTGGTAAAGAACAGACAGATTCTATTCTTAATCAGTTAAAAGAAGTTTTGCAGGCAACAATGTACGGAGGACTGATTGTCGCTTTATTGCAGGGATTTATGGGAGGTCTGGCATTCCTGATACTCGGAATCTCATCACCGGTATTCTGGGGCGCTCTAATGGCACTACTGTCATTTTTCCCGCTTGTGGGTGCCTGGTTGATTTTTCTGCCAGCGATCGTAATCCTTTTAATTCAGGGATATACTGTTAAAGCGATAATCCTGCTGATATGGGGATTCGCCGTCGTGAGTATGGTTGATAATTTTCTGCGTCCATACCTTGTCTCGGGACGTACCCAAATTCATCCCCTTATCCTGTTCTTTTCTATTATCGGGGGCCTCCAAATATTCGGATTTCTCGGAATAATAGTCGGACCGATGCTCGCCTCAACATTTGTTGTATTGCTGAATATTTTACAGAACAAAATGCAGGAACCAAATCCGGAAAATACCTGAAATTGTCAAATTTAACTAAATCTTATGTCTTGCGGGATTATTGATAATAGAATATAAAATTTCCTGTCAAGACCAAATCAAACACACAGTATTTAAAAAAATTACATCAAAGGAGATTTGAAATGTGCAAAAAATTAAGCTCTTATATTTTTCCGGCGATAATAATACCTCTAACAAGTGTGCTTCTTGGCATCTCATCGTTCACATATGCCCAAAAAGGCTGGCACACCAGCACAGAAACATCCGTATTAGACATATATCCTAACTATAACTCATTAAGTCTGGAGCTTTCTTATAAGGGCGATGATGATGGTGATAATAATGCCCATTTTGTCTATCGAAGATTGGGTGACGAGAAGTGGAGAAATGGTGTGAATATGACACCGTTTCGGGAATCTAAATTATGGCGGGCAAGCATTTTCCCGCTGAGTCCAGGTGAAACTTATGAGGTAGCCGTAACTGTGGATGATGACGACGGCGTTACAGGAAATAAAATAAAAATGGTTGCCCGAACACGCCCGCTGATTACAGAAAATAAGAACGGAATGAAATACTATGTATCAACGGTTGGCAGCGATAATAACCCGGGAACAAAAGAAAAACCTTTCAAATCAATAAACAGAGCTATCAATAAGGTTCGGGCTGGAGGGGAGGTTATAGTTGCACCCGGAATTTATAAAGAAAAGGTAGTACTTGAGAACATTACAGGAACACCCGAAGCACCGGTGGTTATAAAATCAGAAAAGGAACATAAGGCAGTACTCGACGGCTCCGTCGGTCTGCCATCAGGTTCGAAATGGAATAAAATTGAAAGCGATATCTATTCAACAAATCTCCATTGGAACCCGAACTATATTACTATGGATGGCCTCCGAATGTACCTTTACCGTTCGATGAAAGAACTAAGGTCCAATCCAAGTAATGTCAAAAGATGTTTCTATTATGATTCGGAAAACAAAAAACTCTTCGTCCGCACAGGTAAAAATGATAATCCTGAAAAACACCACTTTCTACTTTCTAATCTGGATGAGGGCTTTATTTTCAATAGTGTAAGCTATGTGGTTGTTAAAGGATTTGAAATCAGGAACCATGGCACTGCCGGTGTCTCGATTGTAGGAAACTCCGATTGTAATGCAGTTATAAACAATGTTATTCATCACGCTCCCTACGGAGTATCAATACGCTCCGAATGGGCAGACAATAATGCCGTCTGGTTTAATAATATCTGGGAAGAAGGACTTGGCGACTTTTCCTGGCGGGCGGTTAAAGCAAGCGGCTACCCCA
>JAUVVT010000167.1 GCA_030604505.1 bacterium
CGTAAATAGAAATAAGCAATAAATGTTTTTACATCACGATTAAAGAAAAGGAGGGGTAAATTTATGAAAGAAAATAATGGTATAAACAGAAGGGAGTTTTTGCTCCGCAGTACCCTTGGGGGAGCGGCAGCGAGCATGGGGCTTGCATCGAATATGTCGTTTGCAGAAGCAAGGAAAACGGTACCAACAGGAAAAACAATAAACGTTGGTATGATTGGTGTGGGGTCGAGAGCGGCGCAATTAATGGAAGCAATAATGTCGATAGAGGGAACTGAAATTGTTGCAGTTTGCGATGCCTATAAGGGAAGAATAGATCGCGCTATTGAAAGAACACAGGGAAAAGCTAAGGACTATAAAGATTATAAAAAAATTCTTGCCGATCCAGATATTGATGTTGTTGTTGTTTCTACTCCAGACCACTGGCACAAGGTTATGTGTATTGATTCGCTTGAAGCGGGAAAAGATGTTTATTGTGAAAAGCCATTGACTTATACAGTTGATGAAGGTGTTGAAATAGTAAATGCTGTAAAAAGAACCGGAAAGATACTTCAGGTTGGCAGTCAGGGTATGAGTACAATGATACAGAGGAAAGCAAGAGAGATAATCAGGTCCGGTAGACTGGGCAAAATAACTATGATTCGTGCCACCTACAACCGAAATACGGCAAGCGGTGCGTGGATCTATCCGATTCCTCCCGATGCTTCGAGAAGTACTGTTGGCTGGGATATGTTTTTGGGGTCTGCTCCGAGAAGGCCGCTCAGTATGGAAAGATTTTTCAGATGGAGATGCTATGAGGATTATTCTGGTGGGATTTCCACTGACCTTTTTGTTCACCTCTGTACTACAATACATTTTATAATGGATGCTAAGGTTCCGTCAATGGCTGTGGGAGCTGGACAGCTTTACAGATGGAAAGAAAGCAGGGATGTGCCCGATACAATTAACGGTGTTTTAGAGTATCCTGAGGGATTTGCAGTTAATTTGAGCGGAACATTCAATAATCAAATGGCAGGCGGCGCAGGTTTTATGATTATGGGTACCGAGGGAAGTATTCAATTGGGAGGAAATAGTCTTGTTTTTAATACTGAACATCCAATAGAAAGCAATGATTGGATTGTTACTGCCTGGCCGAAAAAGCTGGAGCAAGCATACTACAAAGACCCAAAGATCAGGGCATCTGAAGTGCCGTCGAGTTGGGATCCGAATGTGTATTCCGCAAGTGAAACTTATAGAGAAGAAGGATATAGTTCTACTATTCTGCATTTTGAGCATTTCTTTGATTGCGTTAGAACAAGAAAGCAGCCGATACAGGATGCAACAGTCGGCCACCATGCGGCAGCATGTGCACATATGATAAATATTTCCGCTAAGGAAAAACGTTTTATTTACTGGGATTTTAATAGAGATACGGTTAAGGCTTGATTGGGAAAATAATTAAAAACGCTTATATTGTATGGGCGAACATATATGTTCGCCCTTTTTTATTAAATTTATCGAACAGGTATGTGAGCCAATTATATAAGTGTAGCAAAATGCATAATGTTTTTATGTTTTATAGGAATGTTAATTTATCGAGGAATTTATTACTTCGTATATAACGTCAATAGAATCAGTGCAATTATATTCAAGATGAAAAGATATATACAACTAATAAAAATTCCTGATAATGGGATTATGAACGAAGATATCAGCAGTGCACCTATCGAGGAGCCCAAAAGGTCAGCAGAGTATATTATTCCAAAGTCTTTTTTTGAATTTTTTAAACTGTCTTCCATATACAAAGTATTGGCAAATTGGAAATGACATCCACCGAGAAATCCGGAAATAATAATCAGCATTATAAGATAAATTTCTGTTAAATGGAATAATTTTTCGGTTCCTGAAAGTATAGGAAATGAAACAGCTAAAATTACCGGTAAGAACGAAATTATCAGCTGGGTCTTTTTCAACCAATTGAGGGCTTTTGATTTGTCTTTAATTATTTTTAGTGCAGTCCACCCGCCAAGTGCAAGCCCACCCATAAAACTTGCTATTATGATTGTAATTTTGCTGTAGATATATCCGTAGAGGATTTGAAAACCCAAGATTAACATAACTTCCAGGCATATTACGGAAAATCCGGCTATATATGATGCAGTAACAATGCTTTTTTTCTTCTTAAGAAATAAAAACGGAAGGCAAAATAACATCAATATGAAAAATATGAATATTTCTTTGTATTTAAGATTATAGATAAGGTTAAAGATATTTTTGATTTTTTCCGAGGAGTAAGTGCTCCAGAGGACAATGTTATAATAGTATCCCACCGGTCTGAAATCTTTGTTGAGTTCGCTCTTGGAGACGGATGAAATAACAGAAGCTGCATATTCGGTCCTTTCTTTTGACATCCGAAAAGGAAGATAGAATTCACTGACATACATTGTATTTATTGCTCTTTCTTTTAGTCTTTTGATTAGTATATCCGGGTTATCGGTAATTATTCCTTTTTGGTTTGATGCTATATAAGTCATAGTGCTGCCCGGAATAATTATTATATCCTCGAAAACCTTTTTAAGTGTTTTATCAATAGTTCCAAAGAATTGAGCAAGGGTGTTGTTTATGTAATTTTCTGATGATGTTAGTTTAAATGAAAATATCCCACCGTCGTTCAATATTTTAGAAATCTCTCTGAAAAATTCAATTGTATAAAACCTGTTTATAAGCGCATTTGAGGGGTCCGGGAAATTAGCAATGATGCAATCATACTTTTTTCTGCACTTTTTTACAAAGTATCTTCCGTCGACATTATGAATATTTATATTTTTGTAAGATTTTGGAGGGAGGTCTTCTTTTGAAAGATATTTTCTACCGAGTTCAATGATTGCAGGGTCAAGTTCAATATAGTCGATTTCTTTAATGCTTTTGTGTTTTACTGCCTGATATATTCCTCCGTTTATGCCTCCTCCCATTAGTAATATACTCTTTGGCTCGGGATGTTCGATAAGAGCAAAGTGAACGGATTCTTCGGCAGACATAATATCTGATGAAGAAAAAAGAAAAATTCCATTTTCATAAAAATTCCTTTGATTCGATTCTTCCAGAACGACAATATTTCCATAAACAGTATTTTTTGATTCGAGGATTTTATAGTTCTTCCATAAGAGTTTTTCTGAAAATTTTTCAAGTCTGTCAGAAAACGGGAAAAGACAGATAAAGTAGGTAAATGAAAAGATTATGATAATCGAAATTTGGTATAGAGTTCTTTTTTTAAGGAATAAAATAAATAATGCTGAGAGCAGACATAAAAAACATATCAGGAAGGATATTTGAAAATTCAGAAGATGTTTTATAAGGAAAAAGTTTAATAAAAGTCCCCCGAGAAATGCCCCGGCGCCCTCAAGGATATAAACACGACCGACTGACCTTTCTCTCCCTTGTTCAGTAAGATAATGAAAAAGTTTGCTCAAAGCAGGAAATAACGCACCTGATAGAAAGCAGAAGGGAAGAAGGAAGAGCAGTGAAAGACCTGCTATGGAAAATATACCAACAAGTTCTCCCGTCTGGATATTTAGAATATTTTTTATTGACCTTATGAATATAAGTGTGAGGGGAAGTATTATAGCTAACAGTATAAAGATTATAGAGACAGTTAATTTTATTTTTCTCTCCGAAGTAAAAGCTTTGCTAAAGACAAAGCTGCCGGCTGCCGTGCCTAATAGCCAGCTGCATAGTGTTATTCCAATAGAGAGCTCGTTGCCGCCGAAAATAATCATCAATTCGCGTATAAATATAATCTGAGCCGTTACGGAAATTACACCGTATTTTATAAATATTATATCAATTATCTTTTTCATAATTAGTGATATTGTTTGGATGATTAATTATAAGATTATCAAATTTAAAAATCAAGGATTTTACTTAATTTCTTGTTAAAAGTTTCTCCACCTTCAGCGGAGATTACTTTCCTTTCAAAGAAAGTAAGTCTTGACAAATAGGATAGGATATTATATATTTTAAAATTAGAGATATGAATAGGTGATTTTTAAATGAACAGAAGGCAGTTTCTAAAAGATAATTTATTTGCATTCGGTATGCTTTATGGCGGTAAGGGATTTTCATACAATAGCATTTTCGGTAAAACTTCAGAAAGTTCCAAGGTAATAATTGTCAGAGATAATTCACTGAAAATCAAACAATTCAGTTATAATGTTGATAAACTCTCTTTGCTTCTTGATAAAGCGATGAACAGTCTGTATGGAACAAAAGATGCCGCTGATGCGTGGAAAATGGTTGTAAGTCCCGGTGATGTTGTTGGTTTAAAGGTAAATTGTCTTTCGGGTAAAAGGATGTCTACCTCTGTGGAACTTGTGAATATTATTATTTCACGACTTCAGAGGATTGGTGTGAAGAAAAAGAATATAATAATCTGGGATAGAATGAATATAGACATGGAAAGAGCCGGATTCGAAATAAATACTAAGGGGAATGATGTAAAATGTTTTGGCAACGATGCAGCGGGTTTTGGGAGTGAACTGGCTATTTATGGGGAGATAGGAAGTCTATTGTCAAGGACATTAACAGATTATTGCAGTGTTATCATTGACCTGCCTGTTTTGAAAGACCATGGTATAGTTGGGGTAACAATCAGTCTGAAAAATTTTTTCGGTGCCATTCACAATCCTAATAAATATCATGAGAAATTAGGTGACCCGTATATAGCGGATTTGTGGTTAGTACCGGAGATAAAAAACAAAACAAAACTTATTATATGTGATGCTCTTACTGCACAATATGAGGGTGGACCGCCGTATAAACCGCAGTGGATATGGGATTTTAACGGAATTCTTGTAGGAAACGACCCTGTGGCAATTGATTATATCGGATGGCAGATTATCGAAGAAAAAAGAAAAGAAAGAGGTTTGAAATCTCTTAAAGAGGTTGGAAGAGAACCAAATTATATTAATACAGCAGGAGATAGCAATCATAATATTGGAGTTAATAATCCCAATAAAATAGAAGTAGTTAAAGTTTAGCTGCTTTTTTTGGAGGAAAGCGGACTGTGTAAAAGCGATTACTTTAAATTTCTTACATCTTTTTCAAAAGATGTAAATTTCAATGAAAGTAAGTTTAAAAAGTAAGGAAGCATTGAATAATGAAAACAGAGATTACAAGACGAGAGGTGTTAAAGAGGTGTTCATTGATTTGTTCGGCAGTGGTTTTAAGCGGGAAGAGTGGTTTTCAAAGTATGAATTCCAGGGAGTATGATGATTTCAAGGTCGAGGCAAAGTATTATGAAGAACTTCCGAATAAAAGAGTAAGATGTACACTTTGTCCAAAGGAATGTGAAGTTGATGATATGGAGAGGGGATTTTGTGGAGTGAAAGAAAATATCGGCGGAAAATATTATACTTTTGTTCATTCCAAGCCGTGCACGATTCATATTGATCCGATTGAAAAAAAGCCGTTGTTTCATTTTCTTCCCGGTACAACAGCCCTGTCGTTAGCCACAGTCGGCTGTAATATGGATTGTAAGTTTTGCCAGAACTGGCAGATTTCGCAGCTAAGACCCGAACAGAGCCAATATTATTTTATGCCGCCTGATAAGATTGTTGATGCTACAATAAAGA
>JAUVVT010000134.1 GCA_030604505.1 bacterium
AAAATCAAAAGATTCGGATTGAATGCCGGGAACAGCCCTCTTGGATTTTTTACACGCAGGTCATTTAATTCCTGTTTTGCGGCAGTAGTGAGGGCTGCGTAGTCCTGTTCCTCCAGTTCCTTCATTCGGTTAAATTCGGCTAATTCGGTTTTTTCTTCGATGGTAAGTGATGCTTCGGATTTTGGCGCTATTGCGAGTATTGTTTTTGATGTTGCAGAAAATCCTATTGATATATATCCCATAAAAAAAACCAGAGCAAAGATTGCATAGGTTCCAGAAAGACTATGTGAATTGTATCGTTCTTCATAAAAATCTCCGATAGTAATCATTCTCATTTTTCTGTACCATGTGCCCATAAACCAGTAAAACGGTGAACAGAAGAGCCAGTTGAGTACTGTCCAGATTCCGGAAAGCCCGCCAATGAAGGTATTTCTGACGGTACCAATCGGACTGTCGGCAGATGTTCCTGCTCCAAAAGTTGCAAAAGTCTGAATTATCTTTCCAAACCCCCTCCCACCCATAAAAAATCCTTCCTGGTCTTTTGTTTTTTTGCGTGAATATATTCCTATCCAGATCATCAACAGAAAATAAAGTACAATCACAACAATGTCTATAAAATAACTAGTTTCCATAGGATGATTACCTGATTATTATTTCAAAAGTTTTGCAGAGATAAAAGTTATTATTTCCAGCCAGTCATACGGGCAAGTATATCGCAGTATTCCAGGAATTCATTCCACCCGACATCCGATGGGATGCCGTGATCACAGCTTGGTATGTAGCCGCCGCTCCTGACAACCGGTTCGATTCTGTTCATTTCGTCTCTTATAATACTTCCACCTTTTGCCATAGCTTGTTTGTCCACTCCGCCTAAAAAAGCCATTTTTTTGCCATAAATATTTCTAAATTTGTTTATATCATTGCCTGCCGCCACTTCCACAGGGTCGCAGGCGTTAAATCCGCTTTCAATCCACACGGGGATTATATCGCCGATAAATCCATCCGAATCCATCATATAGACAGGGCAGTTACCGGCTTTGACAATCTCATTCCATTGTCTATAGGTTGGCTGTAAAAATTCACGCATCATTTTCGGTGAAATGAATGACTTTTGTTTGAAAGCGATGTCTTCCGATATGTGTATAAAATCAGCGTCAAGATATGGCAGGACTTTTTCAAGAAGAGCGGATATGTAGTCTGTCCAGAAACTTACCATATCCCTCACAAATTCGGGGTCTTCTATGAAGAGCATACAAATATTTTCAGCACCGAGCCATTCTCTCATCTGCCAGAATGGACCCGGAAATTCAAATCCAATCACATAGTTTCGGTTTTTCAGTTTCTTTGCTATTTCGGTAATATTTTCCGGGATTCTTGATGGTTCATCAGGGTTGTATCTTGTTTTCATTGATTCCCAATCATTCCTATTTGAGACAGGACATGAAATCCATCTCCTTGTTACGAAGTCGATGGGATTCCGCAAGTAGGTAACATCATATTCATTTGATATTTCACATATATTTCCTTTCCAGTCCTGCACAATCTGGCTTCGTTCTTTTTTCTCTATTACTTTTTCCTCGAACTGCGGAATCATTATATGTTCAATCCAAACATCAGCACTCTGTTTTCCAGGCAGTAATGGTTCAATGCCGATTTTTTCCCTCAAATATTCATTCCAGTCTGCTCCTTCGGGCAGACCCTGTTTATGCCATGTTTTCAGTGTTGATTTTCTGGGTTCACCCGGATTAAAAGGGATTTTATCCGGTTTGCCAAACAATAGGGTTTCTATGAATCTCTGACGGTCGGTCATAATAGTATTTATTTGATTTCGAAGTTTGCCGCGGTGATTAGAATATTTTGTCTTTATATATAGGTTGTTATATTAATCAAAAAAGAGCGCGTCACAGGATTTTTTTACAAGAGATAACAAAATGTGATTACATAATTCGGGATTGAGAAGAGGGCGAACACATAGTGTAAGTATATGAATCAATTCCATACAATTTTATAAATGTTACAATATATGAAATAATCTATTAAAAACAAGCGGAATTTAATCGGAGAGAAAATTAATATTTTAAATAAGAATCGAGTTGTCATCAAAAAAGTAAAAAAATATTGTTGCATTAATCATTCTTGTTAGTTAGAATATTGCTTATAGGATTTATTTAATTACTTTTATTTTCAGCTTGTAAAAAATTAATATAAAAAATGTGTTTCAGTAAAAGAAATGTCTGAACCGATAATTATTATGATAAAATGATGAGTATAGTTTGAGATATATAATAAACCCTTTATTCGCAACTGCCAGCAGTTCAGACAATAAATGCAGGAGTCAAAGTTCAAATTAACTCAAAGGAGGAAATTTTCAATGTCAAGATTATCCAACAATAGCGCATTAATCTCACGCCGATCAATGTTTCGCAGTATATTGGGAGCCGGGACATTACTGAGTATAGATTCTGCATTTACAGCTAAAAGCAGCTCGGCAATCGTTTCTCCAAAAGACTCCCTCAAAATCACAAGAATGGAAACATTTCTGGTCAAACCCAGGTGGATTTTTCTCAAAGTCCACACAAATGCGGGCATCATCGGCTTGGGCGAACCACTCCTCGAAGGAAGAGCAAAAACCATTGCTGAGGCAGTTAAAGAAATTGCACCCTACCTTGTCGGCAAGGATCCCCGGAGAGTGGTTCATCACTGGCAGGCAATCTATCGTCATGCTTTCTACAGGGGAGGCCCAATCTTAACCAGTGCTCTTAGTGGAATCGACCAGGCATTGTGGGATATTAAGGGCAAAGCCCTTGGCGTTCCCGTCTATGAACTGCTTGGCGGTCCAACGCGAAATCGTATCAGGGTATATTCCCATGCCCGCTCACCCGAAGATATTATTGCGCAAAAAAAGCAGGGTTTTACGGCATTCAAAACAGGCGTGCCTAAAAAACGTCCTGCCCGTATTGTTGAAACGCCCGGTTTTGTCCGTTATGCTGCCGAACAATTTGCTGCTTTGCGTGAGACTGTGGGTCCCGATTGCGATATTGGAATTGACTTTCACGGTGCTGTTTCACCGCAAACCGCAATGCTGCTTATAAAAGCAATTGAGCCATATCAGCCTATGTTTGTTGAAGAACCTGTTCAGTGTCAAAATGTCGACATTATGGCAGACATTGCCCGTAAAACTTTTCTTCCTATAGCGACTGGTGAGCGTATCTTCACGAAATGGGGATTCCGCGAAATTCTTGAAAAGAGAGCTGCCGGAATTCTTCAGCCGGATATCTGTCATGCGGGCGGTATCACGGAAGTGCGTTTAATCGCGGGTATGGCGGAAGCTTACTATGCAGCTATTGCTCCACATAATCCAATGGGTCCAATCTCTCTTGCTAGTGGATTACAAATTGCGGCTTCTATTCCTAATTTTCTCTGTCAGGAACAGGTCTCGCTTGGTGCAGGATATTTGAAGAAACCTTTCGAGGTGAAAGACGGTTATATTCCTCTTCCGACGGGTTCCGGTCTCGGTATTGAACTGGATGAAGAACAACTTGAAGATAAAATTGACCATGACTGGCGAAATCCGGAAACCTACGACCCTGATGACGGTTCTGTGGTTGACTGGTGAGAAATTAAAAGATTTATAGTGTTCAAGTTTTTCAGCTATATTAAGAGTTTTTAAAAATAGTGAAAAATTAAGCAGGAGCGGGGTCTGTATATCTATGTTTATAAAATGTTATAAGAAGATGTAATTGCAGAGAGTCTCGAAGTTTCGGAACAATGTGGAATATAGTCTAAAAAAATCAGCATCATCAGTAACATTTTTGCAATACTATTTTTTAAGGTTACGTGAAATTTTTTTAGTAGGTTGGAAAAATTAAAGTTTGTAAATTTAAATTAATTTAATAAATTTAGTAAGAATGGTAAATAGGAAATTCCGATTCCAAAGCTACGGATGGAGTAACAGGTAATTTTACTGTAGTCTTAACAAAACCACTATTAACTGTCAGCAAGAAAAACTATGACTGAATTTTAACAACTAAAAGTCAAAGTCTGACGGCTTTAAAACGGAAACAATAATTGATGTTCGACAGATTTAATCGTAAAATACATTATCTCCGTATATCGGTCACAGACAGATGTGACCAGCGCTGTATTTACTGCAGGCAAAAAGGCGAAAATCCTTTGATAAGTCAAAAGGATGTGCTTTCTTTTGAGGAAATATTTGAAGTTACCCAAAAAGCTGTGGAGATGGGTATTGACAAAGTGAGACTCACCGGAGGAGAGCCCTTAGTGAGACGGGATATAGTAACTCTTGTTTCGATGCTTGCCCAAATAGAAGGCATCAAAGATTTTGCAATAACGACTAATGGAACAACTTTGGACAGATTTGCTGATGCTCTTGTTAAAGCCGGACTTCAAAGAGTAAACATCAGTCTCGATACATTGGATACTGCAAGATACAGCGAAATTACCAGAGGCGGCGATATAGAATATGTTTTAAGAGGTATTGAGGTTGCTAAAAAAGCTGGATTTTCACCTATCAAAATAAATTGTGTTATTCAAGACTCCTCCAAAGAAAAAGATGCACGAGAGGTAGCATCCTTCGCTAAAAAGAATGGAATGGGGGTTCGCTTTATACGGAAGATGAATATAGAAAGAGGAATGTTCTGGCCCGTGGATGGAGGAACAGGAGGCGATTGTGAGCGGTGTAACCGATTGAGGCTTTCAAGTGACGGCAAGATATTTCCATGTCTCTTCAGTGATCTTGCATTTTCTGTGAGGGAGCTTGGTGCGGAAGAAGCCGTCAGGCAGGCAGTTAAAGTAAAACCCAAATCCGGTCTACCCAGTAAACACAATGGCTTCAATGCAATAGGAGGATAAAATAGAAAAAAAGTTTATGAGTGAATGAGCGAAGGAATGATCATAATGGATTCCCGCTTTCGCGGGAATGACATTTGGGGAGGGTAGTAAACTAAATTCGGATTTTACAATTACAATAATTTTAACGAAAAGTTTCATTAATAATTTTTTCGGACTTTTTGACGTGTCATCTTATATAAAAATATACCTATATTAATATACCCATTCACCTATTCATTGATAAAAATAATAATGAGCGTGGAAAAGAATAGAACTGCACATATTGTTTCAGTAAACATATCTGAAAAAAAAGGGACTATAAAGAAGCCGGTTTCTGAAATTATCCTTACCGAAATTGGTGTTCTGGGGGATGCGCATTCCGGCATCTGGCATCGCCAGGTAAGTATGCTTGCCCGTGAGAGGATCAACAAATTTTCTTCAGAGGCGGGCAGGCAGATTCAGCCGGGAGAGTTTGCTGAAAACATAACTACAGGTGGAATAGATTTAAGAAATGCTGCTCTTCTGGACAGGTTCAGGATAGGTTCCGCTGAACTCGAGGTTACCCAGATTGGGAAGGTATGCCACGGGGATAATTGTGTGGTATATCAAGAAACTGGCAAATGCATAGTGCCTGAGGAGGGGATTTTCTGCCGTGTTATAAAAGGCGGAAATGTTAAGAGCGGGGATGAGATTAAACACATTCCAACAACACTCCGATTTTTAATTATTACACTCAGTGACCGTGTTAGTCAGGGAAAATCCAGCGACAGAAGTGGTCCTGAAATAAAAGATATATTGGAAGATTATTTTCTGGAAAGGCCATGGCGCACAGAATTTGAGGGAGTTGTTTTGCCTGATGACCCTCAGTCTCTCAAAAGTGAGATTAAGAGAGCATGTGAAGAGGGCGTTGATTTTATTTTTACCACAGGTGGAACAGGTATAGGACAGCGTGATATGACGCCGGATGTTGTGAGTTCGTTGGCTGACAGGATAATTCCGGGCATTATGGAGCATATTCGCATAAAGTATGGTGAAAAAAATCCAAGGGCACTTCTCAGCCGTTCAATTGCCGGATTGATAGGCAGAACTTTTGTGTATACACTGCCCGGAAGTGTGAAAGCAGTGAGGGAGTATATGGGAGAAATCCTGAAGACATTGGAACACTGTATATTTATGCTAAATAATGTAGATGTCCAT
>JAUVVT010000329.1 GCA_030604505.1 bacterium
AAGGAGGTTCATGGGAAATCTTTCCTTTAGGTTCACAAGCTGTAAGCATACTGAGAAGAACTATAGGGAATCGTGAAAAAGGATACGTCTTTATTAATCCTAAAACAGGAACAAGATATGTCAATATTGCTAAATCATTTACTAAAGCTGTTAGGAAGTTAAAGCTAAAAGTCGGGGATAGTGATCTTAGATTCCATGACCTTAGACATGTTTTCTGTACTTGGTTAAGTAATGAAGGAGTGAGTAGAGACATACTTCAAATTCTTTTAGGACATAAAGACAGAGCTACTACAGATCGATATACAACCTTGAATCCTTTAACAGCCGGAAAATTACTTGAAAAACTACCCATTATCAGAGAAAATACGGCAAGAATTGGCAAGGTCGCTTTTTAAATTTATTTTCTCTTTTTTACATCACTTAATAAGTCTATGTAAAACAACACTTGGCGGCATAGCTCAGTTGGTCAGAGCAGTGGAATCATAATCCACGTGTCCGGGGTTCGAATCCCTGTGCCGCTACTTGTTAAGGCAGCTTTAATCTAAAACAAATTAAAACTGCTTTTTTTATTTGCAATATTTTTTTTGTAAATTTAAATATTAACAAAAGATTTAATTTTTCGTAATATATAATCAGGTATTAAGCAGTCTGACTCATCTCCAGCCATAATAACAAAATTCTATATCATTATACTAATATAAAGATTATTTAATACAATAATTTTTTGCAGATTATTATAATGCTAAACATATAAATTTTAATATTATATGCAGGTGAAAAATTGAATATTACAGTAATGCCGAAAAACAGCAAAATGTCTGTCGTATCAATTGAAGGAAATGTTGACATATATACATCTCCGCATATGAAAGGGGAAATTTCTAAGTTAATAAAAAAGCGGATTCCGATTATTTTAATCGACCTGAATGAAGTAAAATATATGGACAGCTCCGGGATAGCTACCTTTGTTGAGAGTTTTAAAAATATTAAAAAATATGAAGGAAAATTTATTCTTTATAATTTGCCGGCTATTGTAATAGATGTCTTTAAAATGACAAAACTCGAGAAGATATTTGAAATTTATGAAAATGAGACAACCGCTTTTGAAAACATCTAATTTATTATATTTATTTAACATAAGAGAGCATTCCAAAGAAATTTTTTCTATAAAGCAGTCCCCGAATTCTCCTATTTATATAAAATGACAAAATCTGTAATGACCAGATGAATGAATAAAATGATAGAATAAATATTACAGCTCCTTCGCTGATAGCTTCTTATTTTAATTATGAAAACTTTATTTATATATCTTGGAAGACGAGCAATTTCCTTTAAAAACGATTTTATCAATGTTTTCAAAATGATAAAGAATTTTGGCTATTGGACTTTTGCAGCCCCGTTTAAAGGAAAGGGTCTTAGGTTGAAAGAAACCCTGAACCAGATAGTAATAATTGGTTATCAAGCTGTTCCACTTGTATTTCTTATATCGTTTTTTATAGGTTTAATACTGGTTATGCAGTCAGCATATCAGCTAAAAAAGGTAGGTGCTGAGATTTATGTGGCTGATTTGTTAGCAGTGTCTATAACGAGAGAACTTGGACCCCTTATGACAGCAATTATCGTATCCGCAAGAAATGGCTCGGCAATCGCTGCTGAGATTGGAACAATGAAGGTATCCGAAGAAATAGACGCCTTAATCTCGCTTGCTATTAATCCAATAAAGTTTCTTGTAACGCCAAAACTTTTAGCTCTTATGGTTTCATTACTTATGCTTACCATTTTAGCAGATATGGCCGGTATTGTCGGCGGTTTTTTAATGGGAATAATAAATATTAATCTCAGTCCGGTGCAATATATCCATCATACGATAGATTCTCTTCAAATGAAAGATATTGTCACAGGATTAATAAAGAGTGTAGTTTTTGCATGGATTATTGCACAGGTCGGTGCTTGTGAGGGTTTTCTTGTCAAGGGAGGAGCAGAAGGAGTTGGAAAATCAACCACTAATGCAGTTGTAAAATCAATATTTTTCATAATATTTGCAGATGTGATTTTTACCGCAATATTTTACTACTGGACTTAGTATATTTTTTCCAATAAAAGCCGATATCATAAGAAAGTATATTAATCTTTGGTGATTTGATTTGAATAACACATACTTTTTCGTAATATGAAAACTACAGTTGATTTTTTTAAAGAAAATATTTGGCACAATCCCGATAAATCGAAAAAATGATTGCAGAATTTATTTTTATAATTATATTATTAAATAAAAGATAGATTTAGAGGATAATATGTCAGAAGCTATTGTCATAAGAGACCTTGTTACCCATTATGAAGGAAGGTGTATTCTTAACAAAATCAACCTCACTATTGACAGCGGTGAAACGGTCGTAATACTTGGACAAAGCGGCTGCGGAAAGACCACTCTTCTGCGGCATATAATTGGACTTAATAAACCTACCTCCGGTGAAATTTACATAAAAGGTAAAAATATATTTGAAATCGACTCCGAAGAATTCGATGAAATAAGGAAGAAAATTGGTGTTCTTTTTCAGAGCGCCGCTCTATTTAATTCTATGTTAGTGGAAGATAATATTGCATTACCATTAAGAGAACATACAAAGCTTGATGAATCAATAATAAAAATTATGACAAAGATGAAACTTGAAATGGTGGGATTATCCGGATTTGACCACTTGATGCCCAGTCAGCTGAGTAGCGGAATGAAAAAAAGAGCAGGACTTGCAAGGGCTCTTGCTATGGACCCGGAAATACTGCTTTGTGATGAACCATCCGCAGGATTAGACCCTATTATTGCAGCAGGAATTGACAACCTGATCTTACAGCTGCATAAAACATTTAAAATGACCATTATTGTTGTAACACACGAAATAAAAAGCGCTTTTACTATTGCAAATAAGTTAGTCTTGCTATATAAAGGTAATATTATGTTTACAGGTAAACCTGAAGAATTGAAAAATAATGATAATAGATATATACAGCGGTTCCTCGGAGGAATACCAGATGAAGAAGAATACTTCAAAAAACCATATATTGATACTTTTATGAGTGATTAAGAGGAAAAGTTTCTAATGGCTAAATCAAATGAATTAAAAGTGGGAGTTTTTTTGTTTGCCGGTATCATGGTACTATTTTTGTTTATTATGGCAGTCATCGGACAAAAGTTCTGGTATCCGAAGAATGAATATTATATATTAATGAAATTTGCCGGTGGTCTTGAACCCGGTGTACCGGTGAGATATGGAGGGATTAAAGTAGGCGCATTGGAAGAAATAAAGATTAGCGAAAAAGATAATTCAAAGATTGAAGCTATAATTAAGGTAAAAAGCGGAACCCCGATAAAAGAAGATTCCGAAGCTTTTATTAATTTTATAGGACTTATGGGAGAATATTATATCGAAATTACCACAGGTTCAGATTCGAGTACATTACTACCCCCCAAAAATATCATCCCTTCCAGAGAGATGCCCGCTGTCTCAGACCTTTATGAAGATTTGAAAATATTAGAAAAAGAAATAGAAATATTATTAACAAATATTAATAGTGTTATTAAAGAAATTGATTTAAAAGAAGTACCTGTTATTTTATCTAATATTGATAAGAATATAAATTTATACTCTGAAAATATTGATAATACTCTCAA
>JAUVVT010000266.1 GCA_030604505.1 bacterium
ATGAAATAATATTTAGAAAATAATACTTTATTATTAAATCGAAATTATTAAATGGATTCCACATTTTTTTATGCTTTAATGTTAACCGCTCTGGCGGGTTTAGCCACAACGATAGGGAGCATAATCGCTTTATTTTATAGGGAACCCAGCCCAAAGTATATGGCGTTCATAATGGGGTTTTCCGCCGGGGTGATGATTTATATATCATTTGTAGAATTACTTCAAACCGGGATAAAGTCCGTTGGTTTTATATATGCAAATCTTGCATTCTTTTCAGGGATGGCTGTTTTATTTTTAATAGATATTTCATTACCGCACATATATATGCTTGAAGAATGTGATACGGACAATTCTTCCCAATCAAGACTGAAAAAGGTTTCGGTTTTTATGGTTTTGGGGATTGCTATACACAATTTTCCTGAAGGAATGGCTACATTTGTCGGAGCAATAAAAGATATTAATATTGGAATATCATTGGCAACTGCAATAGCAATTCATAATATCCCTGAAGGAATAGCGGTTTCTGCACCGATTTTCGCTTCTACAAGAAATGCAAGGAAAGCTTTTTTATGGTCGTTTTTGTCCGGAATCAGTGAACCAGTCGGAGCATTAATAGCCGGTTTAATATTGCTGCCTTTTATAAATGATTTTATTCTCGGTTTAATGTTAAGCGCTGTGGGAGGGATGATGATATTTATATCTTTCGATGAACTCCTGCCAGTATCACAATCATACGGTAAAGAACACATATCAATTATCGGGGTAATAGTAGGTATGGTTGTTATGTCTCTGAGTTTGGCTTTATTCTGAAATCTTAAAAATTAATATCGTTATAGCCGGTTAAATCAAAGTTCCTATTTTTCAACTAATAATACAGGAATGTATTATGCGTGAAAAACTTTTTCAATGGATTGCAAAGGTCACCTATAGAAGATATCTGCTGGTATTCTTCTTGTGTTTGGCACTAACGATTGTTTCTATTGTACTCGCATCGAACATTAAAATGGATGCTTCGTGGAGAGCGTTAGTCCCTCAGGAACATCCATCAGTCAAGACATTCGATAAAGTATTAGATGAATTCGGTGCGGTAACACAGATTATAATTGCTGTCGAGGGTCCTAATAAAGAAAGAATAATACAGGCTGCAGAAGAGCTTGCCCCACAGCTTTATGATGTGACAATGGAGCTCCCCGTGGAAGGAAAAAATGGAGAATTCAAAACAAAAAAAGTTGTTAAACGGGTTGACATACAATATGATACAACATTTTTCTCAAAACATGGATTTATGCTGGAAAAAGCTAAAAATCTCAAGAAAAACCGGATATTATATACAGATTACAATATTGTCCCCTTTCTGACACACATAAACGATGTTCTTGAAACCCAGTATGTTCAGGATTCCGATAATCTTACAAAGCAGGAGAAAGAAGCTGTCAGAGGGCTTGATGGTATGTA
The DNA here is from genome assembly GCA_030604505.1 of bacterium. Classification (GTDB taxonomy): domain Bacteria; phylum SM23-31; class SM23-31; order JAUVVT01; family JAUVVT01; genus JAUVVT01. The sequence continues at coordinate 1,456 of JAUVVT010000266.1, forward strand.
TCAGTTTCTTGAATCAATGTGGGACTTCGCCGAAGAGAGAGCATCCACTCAGGAAACAGTGAGTAATGCTGTCAGAGAATTAACGATAGGCGATGGATATTACCTTTCAAATGACAAAAAGATGCTGTTAATAATTGTTACACCAACAATGACTATCAATGATATAGATATCACTGTTGCCGGTGTGAACAAACTGGATGAAAAACTCAAGCAGTTTAATAATGAATATTCAGATGTACATTTCAGTATGACAGGAATGCATGTGGTAATGCGCGACGAGATGGAATCCGGAATGTCAGATACACGAAATAATCTGATTTTTGCCTTGGTAATTATTCTTCTCGTCTTCATTTTTTCGTTCCGGATGTTCAGTGGTCCCTTTCTTGCGATGTTAGTGTTGATTTCCGGTATAACCTGGGACATCGCTCTGGCTTATCTTTTCATCGGCAGATTGAATATTTTCACTGCGACCTGTTCTGTTATACTGATTGGTCTTGGTGTTGATTACGCAATCCATATTATTTCTGCATATACAGAATTCCGTCATAAAGGACATTCTATAGAAGAGGCGATTTCTGAAGCATTTTCACGAATTGGAACCGGACTTGTAACCGGTGCTGTCACAACTGCCGCCGCTTTTCTTGCACTAACTTTTACTTCATTTCATGCCTTCCGGGAGTTCGGCTTTGTTGTTGGAACAGGCATTATTTGCTGCCTGCTGGCCTCTTTATTTTTCCTGCCTGCAGCATTGGTAATAAAAGAAAAGATATGGGGAAAAATCAGAAGAAGTGCAGCACCGAAACAAGTGGATATGGAGTTTAAGTTTCTGGGAAAAATTTCTGAAATAGTGTCTGCAAAACCATGGGTGACAATTGCTGTGGTAATGTTGCTGACGGTATTCTTCATATTTTTTATACCTCAGGTCCAGATGAACAAGAATTACATGGATATGGAGCCCGAGGGTCTTGAGTCCGTCCAGCTTCAAAGAGAAATTCCAAAACGTTTTAACATGTCGCCCGATAATATGATGGCTATAGTTGACAATCTCGAAGAAGCCAGCCGCATCACCGACCAGCTGAATGAAAGACAAACTATAGGCTTGGTTGAATCTGTATCGGATTTTCTTCCCACGAAGCAGAAACAAATAGAGCGCATCCCAATTGTTAAGTTAATAGCCGAAGACCAGAAAGAACTGCCGAATTTTACTCCGGTTAATGTGGATATTCTTATTGAACAGCTAAACCGATTTAACGATAATCTGATAGAAATGTCTGACCTGGCTTTTATCGGAGGGCTGGATAAAGTATTCGATAAAATAAACAGCTTTCTCGGTATGAATGAAGAAGGTGACCAGATTGGTATCAACCGCGTAGATGCTTTTATTTCCGTTTTGAAAAATACAACCGAAGCAGCAGAAAGACTTAATTTATACCAGCGGCTGTTTATGCCAGCGATGGAGATAAGAATAAGAACTATGGCAAATCCAGAGACGATTACTTTTGATATGGTCCCTGAAAATATAACGGAAAGATTTGTCAGCAGCGACGGCAGCCATTTCCTTGTGGCAATCTATTCAAAAAAGGATATATGGGACGGTCTTTTCACTACACCTTTCCTTGAGACGATAATTCATGATGTTCCAAATGCAACAGGGACTCCGGTGCTTATGAAAGTAATGGTAAATACTGCAAAAGAACAAGGAACCTTTGCGTTTTTTCTGGCTTTTATTGCATTTGTTATAATACTTTTAATAGATTTCCGAAACTTAAAAATAACCCTTATAGCTATGCTTCCTCTATTAATAGCTTTGACATGGATGCTCGGAATAATGGGACTGACAGGATTTTCATTCTCGATTGTAAATGTTATCGGTCTGCCTCTGATTCTTGGAATCGGCATTGACGACGGTGTCCATATCATACACCGCTGCCGTAAAGAGGGTAAGGATAAACTCTCGTATTCCATTTCCAGTATCGGCAAAGCAATCTTTTTAACGACTCTCACAACAGTCCTCGAATTCGGTTCGCTTATCCCTTCAATATACCGTGGCTATGCAAGCCTCGGCATACTGCTGTGTATGGGAATCGGTCTCTGTTTCATTACATCAGTGATAATCCTCCCGGCTTTTATGAAAATCATCTGGGGAAGACAAGAAGGCATCTAACTTTTTTAGAAAAATGTAAAATGAAAATTCTTTGACAGAATTTTTAAATTTGGTTGCATTTTTTAAATATTTTATTTAATATTATTTCAATGGGAAACTTGCTTTCAATAAAAAACCTTAAAACATTTTTTAATACCGATAAAGGGGTATCAAAATCCGTTAATGGCGTTAGTTTTAATGTAAATAAAGGAGAAATATTTGGAATAGTGGGTGAAACCGGCTCGGGAAAAACTGTAACCTGTTTATCGGTTATGAGGCTTCTGCCTGAACCGTCCGCTGAAATTATTAACGGCAGAATAATTTATAAAGATATAGACCTGCTTAAAATTAATGAGAAAAAAATGAAAGAAATCAGGGGAAGAGAAATATCTATGATTTTTCAGGACCCGATGTCTTCCCTGAATCCCGTGTTTACAGTTGGGCACCAGTTGTCGGAAGTTTTTAAAATTCACTATAACAGTAAAAAAAAGGAGGCAAAACAAAGAGCTTTAGAGATATTAAATACTGTTGGTATCCCGGCAGCCAAACAAAGATATAGCGAATATCCACACCAGTTATCCTGTGGTATGCAGCAGAGAGTTATGATTGCAATGGCGATTTCAACCCGGCCGGCTTTGCTTATTGCTGATGAACCCACCGCAAATCTTGATGTTACAATCCAGGCTCAAATACTTGACCTGTTAAAATCTCTTCAGGAAAAAATGAAAATGGCTGTTATAATAATAACCCACGACCTTGGGATTGTTGCACAGAAT
>JAUVVT010000325.1 GCA_030604505.1 bacterium
AGTTTAAATATTTTTTAATTTTCATACAATATTCTATTTTTGATATTTAGTTTTTCTTGTCCATATTATAATATATCTTTTTTATGTCATTATATGCTTTGGCAGGTTTCCCTCTTTTAACAAATCTAACTATATCTCCGTATTTATAGTTTTTAAAAGCCTCTGGTCCCTTGCCGCTGATATAAAGAAGTGCAGTCAGATTTGCAAACTGAACAGCCTCCTCTATTTTAAAAGTCCCGCTCTTAAATCCGTCCAAATTTTTCACAATATAAGAATTAAATCCAGCCCTGAAGGAATCTCCCGCACCAACTGCAAAAACCGCTTTTATCGAAGAATAATGATTTTCGATGAACTTTGTAATTACGCCTTTTTTAGGAGAAAAATATTTTATTATTACATAATCTTTTGCGGTTACAGCAAAAATCCTTGGAGTTTTAATGCCTCTCCAGAAAATGCTCTGAAGATATTCAAGAAAAGAATATGCTTTTGATATCTCATCACTTTCAGAGGAACAGTTAATATCATACTGTTTTGTCATCAATTCCACTTCATCATTACTGCACATAAAAAGATCTGCATCATAGAGAGAGGGTTTAAGAAGGTTATATTTTTCAGGATGACTGGCATAGGTATGAGTATCAACCATAACAATAGAGCCGATACTTTTTATCCATTTAACCATCTCTGCAAGGTTTTTTCCCCTGTTTCTATCGGCGCCTCTGTCAAAAAGCCCGCTGTATCCAATCTGGACGATTTTCGGCTGCAATGAAAGTATCTTTTCTTTTATCTCATCAGTCATATCAAAATATCTTCCGGCTCCCTCAAAAAATGCAATAGTTCCCCTTTTACCTTTCTTATCCCTTGGAATTATCGACACATCAGTATGCCATTTGGTTTTAATAATTCCTTCTGTATTTATTCCGGATTTTTTCATCCCGCGAATAAAAAACTCCCCTTCATAGTCATTCCCCACATAACCCATAATCCCTGTCTTAATTCCCAGAATTTTTGATACCGGAGCAATATTACCGCCTCCCCCGTAATGAGAGCTCTCGATTTGTCTTCTGGTCAATTCCGGCTTCCTATGAATTGCTGTTAAAGAACCTTCTTCAATATCAAGTCTTCCCACATCAACAGGTTCCTTTACATCATCCACTAATACCGCAATACATAAAAAATCCACTTTTCCCATAATCTCTATTTTTCTTCGCTTCTTAATTCAAAGATATTAAAAAATCTCAAACCTACAATATAATTTTTAAGAGAATACCATAATAACTTAGATTAGTAATTATTTCAAGAGCCGGACTTCTCCTTGTATCATCTTACTAAGAAAGCAAGTAATTTTCAAGAAAAAAATAGGTTTTATCTCAGTAAGACGAAGTGTTTTCACAAATTTCATATATTAGGAATTTTCTCTTATATATTTGTTATAAATATAAAATTTCTTAAAAATGCACTTCTGCCACCTTTGGTCCTCTAAAGACCTGCAGGTCATGCAAATTATCAACAATCTTTCCTTCTTCTTCTGTAAATACATGAAATTTAGTTGGTATATCGGAAAAGCCGTTCCAGTGTATCATTAATTTATTTACATCTTTGTCGTAATATGCCGATTCGAGGTCTGCTGTATATATGCTCTTACCGTACTGGTTGATATAGTCCAGTCCACATGGTATTATATTGTGAAATTTTTTCAAATTAGCAATAACTCCTTCAAAAGCGCGGTCAAGACCTTCCAATCCTCCTTCGAGCATATCGATGTTGATTTCATGGGTGAAGAAGTATGCAGGTCCCATACTGTCAAGGTGATGTCTCAGCATATTGGTTCCATCAATTATCATTCCCTCGACCTTCCTGGTTTTTTTATAACCGGGTGCTCGTGATACACGCAGCCAATCAACCTTAATACTCGGTGTTCGAGATATTGTCGCAAACATTGATTTGTCCTTTTCGACATAATCTATTATCATATTCGGATGATAAGCGAAAAGACCTGTATTATATGAGCCAAACACTGATTCGTAGCGCCCGGCACGTTGATAAAGCTGATAGGGCCAAAAATGATAATCACCCGTATAAGGATGTGTAACCGGTCCGGTGTGAAAATTGACACCCATTTTTCTTAAATACGGCAGCACGTTTGTACCTATAGCGCCCCAGTGAGAACAGGCTGTAAGGGCATATCTGATATTGTACTTTTTATGAAAATCATTAAGGTCGGCAAAGTTCTTTTTCAATGTCTCTTCAATAAAGGGTTTGCCCATCTTGAAATCGTTAATATCAAAATCATAATACATAAATGTCTTCTCACCAAGAGTCCGGGAGTGAACGAACGCTTCGGCATTTCCATTATGTGTATATTCACCGAGTTTACTCGCTGCCGATGGAGGCATGCTGTCCATCATAAAAGCGATATGCGGAATGATTCCGTACTTGTTAATAATATCTATATAAGCAAAGTCATTCCCCTGACCAACACAATCATCTATCCGCATACCGACAAGCGGAATGTTACCCTGAAAAACAAAGGGTTTCCTTGCCGACCACACCAATGACCTCCAGACAATATCATCCAGGCCGTTGTAAAAACCCAGAACATTTGCATCCATCCATTCATACGTTGTCCATTGAACGATCCGACCCTCTCTATGCTTTTTGACCACAACAAGAGGAACATCAGCAATACTCACAAGTATATCGGCATCTGAAGACATTCCGGTAACATTGGGTATTGCCAGCGTGGTAAAACGACGTGTGCCCGCCGTTTCTATATCGGGTCGGTCAACCTTGTATGCGGTGATGTAATGGTCCTTATTTTTAAATTTAATGGGAACTTTTTCCTGAATCTTAACAGGTTCACCGATATTAAATCCCAGAATATTCTGTATAATATTATTTTTCCTGCCGGGATTTATTGTTTGGTCAAAACTGAATAATCCACCGCCCTTTTCGATATATCTCTCAATATTTTTCTGCTCTCCGATATTCATACCTGCAAGCACACCCTTATGACCTATAACAAGCAGAGCTGCACTATTAAAATCGTCCGGCAGATTTTCGCCGGCAATATCAACAACCGTATAAGCAATATCAAAATAGTCAATGTAAAGTTTTAAGTAACAGTCAAAGTCAAAACGGTTCTCCGATTCTGAATTGACCAACACAACAGCACCTGCCGAATTTCCTTTTGCAGAAGTCATCTGCGGAGGTAATAAAAATACAATAATTAAAAATATTAAAATAATTGAATACTTTTTGCACATTTTTCTACCTTTAAATTTTAATTAAAAATTGTTGTATCACTTTGTTCTGAAAAACCTTAAATATTATAACGTTTATTTATTATCTTTCATTATTCCTAACTTCCTCATATCCGTATAATCTGTTTAAATTGTTAAAATCTATGGTTCATATAATTTTTATAAAGCAGGATGCTTGAGATGAAAATTGGTCGAATCCTGATATAATTTGGCTAAAGCAAGCAATTCCGCCTCACCGTATAGTTTGCCGATAAATGTAATGCCGGTGGGCAGTCCTTTTTTATTGAAACCGTTTGGAACTGCAACAGCAGGATTTCCGGTAAGATTTGTTAATGTAGGATTTTCGTTTCCATGAACCGGCACCACGTAAGCGTCAATATCGGACATCAAGTCAGCCATTGCTTTCATAACAAGAGTGCGCAGACGGTTGGCTTGAATATATTCG
>JAUVVT010000132.1 GCA_030604505.1 bacterium
CTGTTGCAATGCTGGTTAATATATTATTGCTTCGTGGTATTTCAAAAGAAAAAGAAAATTTAAAGACTTAAAACTCCCTCATTTGTTGTTTTTGGACAATGCTTTTCTATATAATCAATCATAAAACTTTCAGGTATATTTATATATAAGTTCTTAAGACTGTATTAAGGATTCTAATTTATATCCTAAAAGCTCCAATTTTTTTTAAGATTATATTAATTTAAGAATTAATACATATTACTAAAATTCCCTTTATTTTATTATTGATTTTTTGTGATAAATAAAGTATGTTATATACTTAATTTTTATTTTAATAAATAATAGAAACTATTCTTCAATATGTGTGGAATAATCGGTTTAATAGGCAATAAAAATGCAGCAAAAGATATTTTTATCGGAATGTTGAATCTCCAGCATAGAGGGCAGGATGCCGCAGGAATTCTGTCATTTAAAGATAATTTTCATATCAAAAAAGGAAGGGGACTTGTAGAAAGAGTTTTTAATGAAGAAAACCTTGAAGCTCTTCAGGGGAATCTGGGATTAGGGCATAATAGATATCCCACTATGGGTTCTGCTTTTTCAGATACACAGCCATTCTTCCTCACCTATCCCTATGGAGTGGGTATGGTGCACAATGGGAATATAATTAACTATTTTTCTTTAAAAAAATATCTGAAAGAGAAAAAACAAAGAATAACAAATACAGATAATGACCTTGAAATAATGCTTCATATTTTTAGTGATAAACTGTCTGCTGCTGAATTTTCAGAAAATGTAATTTTTGATGGTGTTAAGGAAGTATTCGACAAGACAATAGGAGGATATTCTGTTATTGGTATAATCGGTGACAAAGGATTGTTTGCATTCAAAGACCCGAGAGGAATAAGACCTCTGGTTTTAGGTGAAAGAATTGAAAACGGTAAAAAGAGTTATGTTTTCACCTCGGAGGACGTTGTCTTTCACTCATTAGAATATAGATTCATAAGAGATATGAGGGCAGGTGAGGCAGTATTTATAGATAAGAAGTTAAATATACATTCCAGGATTATAACAAATTTAAAAGAGAAACCATGTATGTTTGAATGGGTGTATCTTGCAAGACCCGAATCAGTGATAAGCGGTTTGAGCGTATATAAAGCAAGATTATCTCTTGGCAAGGAACTGACAAAGAAACTCAAAGGAATAAAGGCAGACCTCATAATTCCGGTACCTGATACAAGCAGGACTGCTGCTATAAGTCTTTCAGAAGAACTTGGAATCCCTTATAGAGAAGGATTGATTAAAAACAGATATATTGGAAGAACATTCATTATGAGTTCAATAAAAGAAAGAGAAAATGCCGTCAGATTGAAATTAAACGTTGTCTATTCGGAAATTGCCGGAAAAGATATTATATTAGTTGATGATAGTATAGTCAGGGGAACAACTTCCAAAAATATAATAAAATTATTAAAAAACTCCGGAGCGAGAAAAGTTTACTTCGTTTCAACATGCCCGCCATTGAAATATCCATGTTTTTATGGGATTGATTTTCCTTCTTCAGTGGAATTAATAGCGTTTCAAAAGAATAATAATGAAATAAAAAATGCAATTGGAGCAGACCGTTTATTTTATCAAGATATGAAAAGCTTGCGCAGGGTTTTGGGTAATGATATATGCAAAGCATGCCTTGATGGCAGGTATCCCACAGATATTAAAGAAGCAAAAGTTTTTGAAAAAGAAAGATTAAAGGTGAGAGAATGTTAAAAAAGGATATAATACAGGGAAACTTAGATAATGTTATAAAAAATTGCTATATTCCGGAACTTGGAGAATTCTATTCAGGTAAGGTAAGGGATAATCATATTTCCACTGATAAAAGAGTTATGATTACGACCGATAGGATTTCTGCTTATGACAGAATTTTAAAAAGGGGGATTCCCTTTAAAGGACAGGTATTGAATCAACTTGCCGCATATTGGTTTGAACAGACTAAAGATATTATTAGAAATCATTTAATCGATGTTCCCGACCCAAATGTTATTGTTGTGGAAGAATGCAAACCAATTACTGTTGAAGTAATAATCAGAAGATACCTTTCCGGTTCTGCTTGGAGGTCTTATCTCAAAGATAAAGAGGTAAGCGGCATTAAACTTCCTGCCAATCTTAAAGAAGACCAGCTTCTCCCTGAATTGATTATTACTCCAACCACAAAAGCGGTTGACGGTACACATTATGAAGAGATTTCCAGCGATGAAATAATCAAGAATAATATTATCTCAAAGGATGTTTATAAGAAGATAGAAGAAACTGCAATTAAACTCTTCAAACGAGGAGAGGAAATCCTTAATACGAGAGGCCTAACCCTTGTCGATACCAAATATGAGTTTGGAGAGGTTAATGGAGAACTGATATTAATAGATGAAATCCATACTCCCGATTCATCAAGGTTCTGGGAAAAAGATATAAAATATCAGGATAAGGAATTTGTGAGAAAATGGCTGAGAGAGAGGGGCTTTATGGGAGATGGAGAACAGCCCGAAATGCCGGATGATATTGTTGTAGAAGTGGCAAGTAGATACATTAATGTATATGAGAAAATCACCGAAAATGAGTTTGAATTTCATTCTTTTCCCGTAAAAGAAAGGATTATTTATAATTTAAAAAAGAAGGGATACATAAAAGGTTGTTTTGTCCCGGTAATAATTGCTTCCGATAAAGATTTGGAATGGGCAAAAAAGATTAAAGAAGGGCTTGATGAATTTGGGATAGCTTCTTATCTGAATGTAAGTTCAGCCCATAAAACTCCGGAACATTTATTGAAAATAATCAAGAAATATGAGAATAGTATAGAACCGATAGTATATATAACTTCTGCTGGTATGTCGGATGCATTATCCGGAATGGTATCTGCAAATACCAGATTCCCGGTTATTGCGTGTCCTCCTGATTTTAATTTTAATGATATATCTTCGAGTTTAAGAATGCCTTCATACGTTCCGTCGATGGTAGTTTTGAATCCCAAAAATGCTGCTATGGCAGCGGCAAAAATATTTAATCTTGAATCTGTATCCAAAAAAATAAACGAATATAAAGATAAATTAAAAAAATTAGATGAGGAGTGTAAATATTGAATGTTTTGGTAATTGGCGGCGGCGGTAGAGAACACGCACTTGTGTGGAAACTGAGTAAAAGCAAAAATACAGAAAAGATATACTGTTGTCCCGGAAATGGAGGAATTGCAAAAGAAGCCGAGATTGTAAATATCGATGTAAATGATTTCAAAAGTCTTTCAAAATTTGCAAAAGAAAAATCAATAGACCTAACAGTTGTCGGACCGGAAGTTCCTCTTGTTAATGGAATAGTTGATTATTTTTACGATGAAGGTTTGAAGATTTTTGGACCCTCAAAAAAGGCTGCATTAATTGAAGGCAGCAAGGTATTTGCTAAAGAATTTCTAAAAAAATATAATATTCCTACGGGTGAATTCTCGGTTTTTGACAGTTCTGATAAAGATTGCATAAAAAAAGCTAAAGAATTAATTCAACAAAACAAAAAAGCCCGGGTTGTAAAAGCTGATGGACTTGCAGCCGGTAAAGGAGTTACTGTATGTAAAAATACTGCTGAAGCCCAGTGGGCTATTGAAAGGATAGTTTTAAGAAAAGCTTTTGGAAATGCGGGAGATAAATTTCTGGTTGAAGAAAAACTGAAAGGTGAAGAGTTATCGATACTTGTATTTATTGACGGTGAAAATATTGTCCCGATGCTTCCTGCACAGGATTATAAACAAATATATGAAAATGATAAAGGACCAAATACAGGCGGAATGGGAGCTTATGCACCGGTTCCGTTTCTGAGCAAAGAAACCAGCGATGAAATTTTTGACAAGGTGCTTTTGCCAACTTTAGAGGGTTTTAAAAAAGAAGGAATTGTTTATAAAGGTGTGCTTTATGCAGGTTTAATGATAGATAAAGGTGTTCCTAAAGTTCTTGAGTTTAACTGCCGTTTTGGAGACCCCGAAACTCAACCTTTACTTTTCCTGCTCAAGTCAGATTTAACGGAGATTATGGAAAAAACTATCGATGGAAAATTAAAAAATGTTAAATTAGAATGGAATGATAAATTTGCTGCTTGTGTGGTTATATCTGCTGATGGTTATCCCGGCTCTTACACTAAAGGAATGAAGGTGACGGGATTAGAAGAATTGAATGATTTAAGTCACCTGAAAGTTTTTCATGCCGGTACAAAACTCGCTGACGATAAAATTTATACAAATGGCGGCAGGATATTCGGCGTCACATCATCAGGAAAAACCCTCAGAGAAGCGCTTGATAATGCTTATATGGGAGTCGATAGGATATATTTTGAAGGCAAATATTTAAGAAGAGATATTGGTTTTAGGGCATTTAAATATGAATAAATTAAAAATAGCAGTATTTGCATCAGGAGGTGGAACAAACCTTCAATCAATCATTGACCACTGCGAAGATAATAAAATCGATGCCGAAATAGTCGCAGTCGTTTCCAATAAAATCAACGCATATGCCGTCGAAAGAGCGAAAAACCACAATATTACAACAATTATTGTAGAAAGTAAGAAATTTAAAGACCGAAATGAACACGAAGCCGAAATAATAAAACAACTTGCTCCTTATAATCCAGAACTTCTTGTTTTTGCCGGCTATATGAGATTAGTTACTCCAGATTTTATCAGACATTATTATAACAAAGAGAAAAATCTTCCCGGAATAATTAATATTCATCCTGCTTTATTACCTTCGTTTCCAGGGACAAGCGGCTATGAGGATGCGTTTGATTATGGTGTAAAATATTCGGGGATTACTATTCATTTTATAGATGAAGGTGTTGATACGGGACCCATTGTTTTACAGGAAACATTTCCAAGAAATGATTCGGATACATTAGAGGAATTTAAGAAAAGAGGACTCAGTATCGAACACAGGCTGTATCCAATGGCTATCCGGTTATATGCTCATAACAAATTAAAAATTGAAGGAAGGTTTGTAAAAATCTTAGAATAATTAGTTCCTTTTCTCATTTTTCAATCTGTGAAATCCATATTTTATATTTACAAATTACAACTGACGAATGGCGATTGATGAATTTTCACGTTTAACAAACCATAAATCTAAAATCGTAAATCTTAGATCCTCCGTCTCTGCTGTGAAAAAGAATTTAAAGTGTAAATAGAATAATAAATAAATTTGTTAACATTGTTTTTTTTAAACAGGAGGATGTATAATGAGAACAAGAAGAGATTTTATCAAGGATGTTGGAAAGGGTGCAGCAGCGACTATTTTTGTTTCTTCTGTTGCAACTTCAGAGGTTTTAGCCAAAAAAACACCAGCGAAGTCCAGCAAAATAATTGGTATAATTGGTGCTGAAAATTCTCATACAGCAGGATACGGCAGGATATTCAATATCCAAAAAGAATTTCCGGGTTGGGAGGTACGGTATGTCTGGGGAGAGACCGATGAGTTTGCGGAGAGATCTGCCAAAAGGGGGCAAATACCGGTAATCGTGAAAGACCCGAAGGAGATGATGGGCAAAATTGATGCGCTAATCGTTGACCACAGACATGCAAAATATCATCTTGAGCCGGCTTTACCATTCATCAAAGACAGAATTCCAACATTTATTGATAAACCTTTTTGTTATCGTGTTTCCGAGGGAAAGGAATTTCTCAGAACTGCAAGAGAAATGAAAACCTCTGTTACATCATTTAGTACATCAGCTCAAAATAATGGCGTTTTTGATATGGGGTCACAGATTCCATATATTGATAATATAATGCATATTATTTGCACCGGTCCATGCGATATTAGTTCAAAATATGGCGGTATATTCTTCTATGGAGTACATACAGTACAGAAAATGATGAATATTTTTGGAGAGGATATGGAAGAAGTCAAGATTTCTACTAAAGGTGACAAAACAACCGCAAGTGTAGTTTTCAGTTCCGGTTATTTTGCAACACTATACCTTATTAAAGAAGGATACAGGGGGTGGGATGTGCTGCTTCTAACAGACAAAGGTTTCAGAACACTTGAGCCGAGAATCAAAA
>JAUVVT010000279.1 GCA_030604505.1 bacterium
TTTGCCATCGGTTTGACTATTTTCGGTATAATCCTTGCCGTGCTTCACCAGTCAGCTTTAGGCGGGCTTTTTCTTATTACACCGGGAAAGCTTCATCCTCTTTGGTATTCTCCATATTTACCCATATTTTTCTTTATTTCAAGCATTGCATCCGGAATTGCAATGGTAATTTTGATGAGCGGACTCTCGGTCCGCCTTTTTAAAGATAAGATTGACCATCACTTTACAGTGAATCTTCAAGAACTTACAATCAGTCTCGGTAAAGCCGCTTCCGTTGTTCTATTTATGTATTTTGCTCTAAAAATAATAGGAATTATACATGGACATAAATGGAACCTTCTTAATACTCCTTATGGATACTGGTTCTTGGTTGAAATCCTATTTTTTGTGCTTCTACCATGTTTTCTTTTCTTATTTGGAGTGAGGAAAAAATCAGTTGGGCTTATAAGATTTACTTCATTTTTCACCGCTGTGGGAATTATTATTGACAGAGTTAATGTTACTATTATTACATATAACTGGAAACTGAGCGAGAGAAGTCTTCCCGGGTGGAAAGAGTTGATTGTTTCTCTTGCTATTATTGTAGCTGCCGTTCTTGCATTTCGCTGGATTGTAAACCGGATGCCTATTCTAAAAAAACATCCCGATTACGAATATATACATTAATTGTTATTGTACATACAGCGAATTTCGCAAATTTACACTAAAAGAAATAATTAGAAATATTGTGCTTAAAAAATGAAAAAAGAAAAATATGACCCGTATATCCCTTCAGAAACTACAATCAGAAAACCTCCTGACGGAATCTTTAAAAGTATAAAATATCTCGGTCCGAGTATGGTTTTATCAGCTTCGATTGTAGGCTCGGGTGAATTAATTGCCACTACAGTTTTAGGTGCTCGGGCAGGATTTATTACTTTATGGATTATAATTATAAGCTGCCTTGTTAAAGTAACACTTCAATTAGAATTCGGGAAGCATTCTATCAATACAGGTGAAACAACTATGGTAGCATTGAATAAACTTCCCGGTTTTAAGTTTAAAGGTGTTCATTGGACAATCTGGACATGGATGTTAATATTTATTACAAAACCTTTTCAGATGGGAGGGATAGTTGGTGGTGTTGCATTGGCTTTGAATATAACTGTTCCTTATATTGGTGTAAGTATATGGGCGTGGATAATCGGGTTTTCGGTTGCACTTTTAGTGTTTAGAGGTCATTATAGATTTATACAGAATTTTTCTATTATATTAACATTTCTCTTTTCTATATTCAATATAGTATGCGTCATAATGCTTCAATATACACAATATGCAGTAAGCTTTGAAGATATAATGAGTGGATTAAGCTTTCAGCTTCCCGGTTATGCGGTAATGTTTGCAGTGGCGGCATTCGGATTGACCGGCGTCGGAGGGGATGAGATTATGCAGTATCCGTACTGGTGTATTGAAAAAGGATATACCGCATACACAGGTCCAAGAAAAAATTCGTCGGAATGGATAAAAAGAGCAAGAGGATGGATTAAGGTTATGTATATCGATGCAATAGTCTCTATGATAATATATACTGTAGTTACTGTTGCTTTCTATATACTTGGTGCTTCCGTATTACACGGAAGAGGGGAAATACCCAAAGGTTATGATATGGTCAAAACCTTATCAACAATGTACACGGAAACAATTGGTCCTGCCGCTAAATATATTTTCCTTTCCGGCGCAATTATAGTCTTGTTCTCGACGCTTTTCAGCGCTATGGCTGCCTGGTCAAGAACATTCGGAGATGCATTTGGCAGATTTAAAATTATTGATTATTTTGACAAGAGGCAAAGAGACAGGTTTATTGCGATTTTTGTGTGGATAATGGCAATTGTGTGGGTGAGTCTGTTTCTTTTAATAAAACAGCCTGTCATTATGGTCTTATTGGGAGGAATTGGAACGGCTGTTATTCTTTTGATTGTGGTCTATGTCGGATTTCATTTAAGATATAAAAGACTTACTAAAGAGCTGCATCCAACTCTAATTTACGATATATTTCTCTGGATCAGTGCAGTAGTTATATTAAGTATTGGAATAAAGGCTTTATATTCCGGCATTTCCGTTATTTTTTAAATACTGCCATCAACTGCTAAATTTGACCTTTTCAATCATAATTTACCTGCACTCCAGTTGTAAAAAGAATTTCCATAAATATAAAAATCCACCATATTCCTGAAATTTTATTTTATTGATTAAAACATTAATAAATACTATATTTATACAATTATTAAAGATGTTTTATTTTTCTAAAAAACTTTGAAATAATGAATAGGTTACAGAAGAAGAGAGCCACATATTCCAAGATATATAAAAGGATAATAATAGTCGGACATCCAAACGTCGGCAAATCCACAATATTCAGGAGATTATGTGGAGACAACAGTATAATTTATAACTATCCTGATACCTCCATTGAGATAGGTGTTGGATGGTTTATGGAAGATAATAAAGTATTTGAAGTGATTGATACCCCGGGTGGGAATAGTATATATTCAAATTCTGAAGATGACAGTATAATAAGAAAGATTATACTCGAAAATGAAGACAGTATTATCTTACAGGTGACGGATACAAGAAATTTTAAAAGAACATTTTTATATACACTTGAACTCTCAGAACTTGGTCTGCCAATAATTCTCGATTTTAATATGGCTGATGAAATGAGAGCAAGGGGAATCTCAATAGACTTTCAAAAAGTCAATGAAATTTTTGGAATAAACGCTGTTAGAACAACTGCAGATGAGGGAGAGGGCATTGATGAACTCAAAGAAGCGATTTTAACATCTTCTCCTCCAAATTTTCAAATCAAATATAATGATAATATAGAACAAGTTATTAATGAAATAACAGATGTTTTTGAAAAGAACAAAAAATTCAGCCGGGCTTATGCGAATTTTTATCTATTTTTACCCGAATCGGTAGAAGAGATATTTAAGGATAAATACCCTGAAGAATCAATAGCTAAAGCTAAATCTATCTCAAAAATAGTTTACGATTGTTTCGATTCACCCGTTGAGATTGAATTAACAAAGCTCAAAGTTCAAAACGCAATTAACATATAGAATCAGACTGTTAAATATTCAGAACCTCGCAAAATAAAATTTGTTGAAAAAATTGAAAAATGGACCCGTATTCCTGTTACTGGAATTCCGATACTTTTGTTAATTTTATTTGCTTTTTATATTTTTGTGGGACTTTTTGGTGCAGGGATTTTATCTGATTTTATTCAGTATAATATCTTTGAGAAATATATAGTTTATTATTCTGATTTGGTATTAGGGCAGTTAAATTTTAATATACTGCAGGAAGCATTAACAGGCGAGTATGGGCTCATTTCATTTGCCTTGACATTATGTTTGGGAGTGGTTTTACCTATTGTATCTACATTTTTTTTTGCTTTAGCAATGGTTGAGGGTTCAGGTTATCTCCCCAGACTCAGTATTCTTCTGGATAGAGCGTTAAAAAAGATAAGAATCAGTGGAAAAGCAGTAATGCCGCTCGTACTTGGTTTCAGCTGTGTAACAATGGCTGTGCTCTCAACACGTTCGCTTGAAACAAAAAAAGAGCGATTAATTACTGTAATAATACTTATATTGGCAATACCCTGTTCTGCACAGACAAGTATATTATTTGCCGTAATAGCTGTTCTTTCATTCAAGGCACTATTAATTATGTTTACAGTAATAGTTATTCAAATTATCCTTGCAGGTTATTTTCTTAACAAATTTATTCCGGGAGAAAAATCACCTTTCATTATGGAAATTCTTCCGCTTAGAATTCCTTCAATAAAGGATGTTTTTTATAAAACCAGGTTCCGTGTAAAAATTTATATCAGAGAATTATTACCTCTGTTTATATTAGCCGGATTTTTTATGTTCCTGCTCGATAAACTCAGAATATTGGAATTAATTGAAAGATTAAGTGCACCAATAGTAAAAAATTTCTGGGGACTCCCGTTAGAATCAACCAATGCCTTAATAATAGGATTTGCACGTAAAGAAGCAGGGGCAGCCATGGTTAAAGCTCTCGTTGATAACAATATACTTAATGAACTGCAGACCATCGTCATTATTATAATAACATTATTGTTTATTCCCTGTTTTTCCACTTCTTTAGTGTTAATTAAAGAATACAAATTAAGAGATTCTTTAATTATGATATTCAGTGTATTTTTGGTAGCATTAATAACAGGGGGTATTTTAAATAACATTTTAAATTTAATATACTAAGATTTTTAAAAAAA
>JAUVVT010000300.1 GCA_030604505.1 bacterium
ATCTTGAAAGAAACTCTTCGTTTCTTTCTCTTGCTGTCCGATTTATCAAATCAGCTTCCGGCTGGGCTGCGTGGTGCTTCCAGAGTTTTACCCAGGAGTAAGGATTATTTTTGAATCTTTCAGAACAGCACAAAGGTTCGCCGTTCCTATCAACAGGAAGCATTGTGCAGGCGGTAAAATCAGTTCCAACTCCTATTACATCCTCAGGTTTTACTCCCGATTTCTTCAGAACATCCGGTATAGTTACTTTTAATGTTGTTACATAATCTTCCGGATTCTGGAGCGCAAAATCCGGACTAAGTCTTGTTTTCCCGTCGGGCAGCATCTCATCTATCACACCATCATTATACTCATAAACGGATGTCGCAACTTCTTCCCCGGTGGCAGCATCCACTAAAACCGCCCGCCCGGATTCAGTCCCGAAATCAAGACCTATTGAATACTTTCTATTTCCCATTTCCCCTCCTCTATTTTTAAACTCCTCTTAAAAAATAAAGATGGTAAGGTAAATGCATAAATATATTTCATTCGTCGCGGAGCAATGAATGAAATATTATGTACAGTTTTCCCCGCCATAGGCGGGTCCTTTGGATTGCTTACTTCTTTTTCAAAAGAAGTAAGTGAATTACGGTTTTATAACCGCTTTCAAGACATTGTCTTGATAATTCTCCACAGTCGAGAATGCCTCCTTTATCTTTTCCAATGGAAATCTATGGGTAATAAATGGCTTAATGTTGAATTTTTCCTTTTCTATTAAGCTTATTGCCCTCTCATAAGAGTGCCTTGCTCTTCGAATCATCTTAATATCAACTTCTTTTAATCTGGTGATTTCGGTATCCCATGAAATTATACTTGTTGGGACAATACCGACAAAAACAAACGTCCCCCCGCATTTGATTGAGTTAATGGTTTGTTGGGGAGTTGTCTCGGCACCTGCCGCTTCAAATCCAACATCCACACCCCTGCCTTTTGTAAGCCGGTTTATTTTTTCAACAGGGTCCTCATAACTGGCATTTATTACTGCGGTTGCACCCATTTCTTCGGCAATTTTCAGCCGGTAATCTAAAAGGTCAACCACATAAATATTGAAAGCTCCAGATAACCTCGCCAGCTGAAGAATAGTTAGTCCAATATTCCCCGCGCCTATGATTAAAACAGAATCACCGAGCTTGAGCGCCGATACGTCCAGAGAATATATCCCGATAGAGAGTGTTTCAATGAAAATACCCTCTTCAACTGTCATATTATCAGGAAGTTGGAAAATATTATTTATCGGGTATGTCATATATTCCTTCATTCCTCCCTGTTCAGGTGGAGAACCGCAGAATTTTACATTCTTGCAAAGATTATATATACCTTCAATACACTGTTCACATTCTCCGCAGGGAATAGCTGGTTCAATACCAACCGCCATACCTTCTTTAAGTCCACGCTCGTTCTTGCCGACAGATTCAATTATACCCGATATCTCATGACCGAGAATATGCGTTTTATTAATTATTTTTGGACCAATCCTGCCAAATTGATAATAATGTATATCAGAACCGCAGATTCCAACGGATTCAATCCTGAAAAGAGCGTCTCCCGGCTTCGGCACAGGTTTTTCTATCTCTTCAATACGAATATCCTTCGCTTTATGCAGTACCGCTGCTTTCATATTCTTTATCCCTCTTCGTAAATTGTTCTGTTCAATTAGCTATATATTTTTATGCTTGATTTTTTGCTATACCAGTGATATAATTGCATTTAAAACTTAAAACATTTACATCCCCCCTGTCATCCTGAACTTGTTTCAGGATCTTCATTATTCCATTCTTCTGCCAAATCACAAAATTCAGGATTCATATTTTTTATTGAACAATACCTTCGTGAAATTCACGGCAAATATTATTGATTGTGAAATTTAGAAATATTTTTTTATATTATCAACTATTTTGTTGATATAAAGTTTTTATATAATATATTAATAACATGAACCTGCCTGTCGGAAAATTAGACCCCAAGGTTTTAGGAAAATTTTTAAAAAGTATTCCCGGAAAAGATAAAAGAGTGATAGTTGGTTCAAGGGTTGGCGATGACGCAGCGGTAATTGACTTCGGAGAAAAATATCTGATAGCAAAAACAGACCCGATTACGTTCGTTTCGGATAATATCGGATGGTACTGCGTAAACATAAATGCAAATGATATTGCTGTTATGGGCGGCGAACCTAAATGGTTTCTTGCTTCTGCTCTTTTGCCGGAAAAAAAAACAACAGAAAAAGATGTCGAAAAATTATTTAAAAACCTTATTTCTTCACTGAACAAAATAAATGTTACATTATGCGGCGGACATACCGAAATTTCTCCCGGACTTAACTCCCCGATTATTGTGGGTCAAATGCTGGGGGAAGTTAAAAAGGAGAAGCTTATCAATAAGGATTCCATCAGGCAGGGGGATTTGATAATACTCACAAAAGGAATAGCAATCGAAGCCGTCTCGATTATTGCCAGAGAAAAATTCTCTTATGTTTATAAAACTTTTGGAAAGAAATTTGCAGAGAGAACAAAAAATTTTATAACATCCCCGGGAATAAGCATTATAAGAGAAGCCAAAATAGCCGTAAAATCCGGAAAAATATCGGCTATGCACGACCCCACTGAAGGCGGACTGCTCGGAGGTCTCTATGAACTCGCTTTGTTGAGTAATACAGGATTTATTGTTGACGAAGACAAAATTTATGTTTATCCCGAATGCAGAAAGCTCTCCGAAAAATTCAATCTCGACCCGCTTAAGCTGATCGCATCAGGTTCATTGTTAATAATATCTAATCCCGATGAATCACAAAAGCTCGTAAAGGCATTGAGAAAAAATAAGGTCAAATCCGAAATAATAGGAAAAGTCACATCAAAGTATAAAAGTTTCAAAATAATTAAAAACGGCAAATCAAAAAGTATAAAAATTCCCGTAATCGATGAAATAGGGAAAATATTTTAGATTTTAATCATTAAACATCTCTTCCAATAAAACAAAAAACATTAACTAAAAGGTTGGAAAAATGGAAGTAAAACAAATCTCAATCTTTTTAGAAAACCGGGCAGGCAGGCTCGAAGAAGTTACAGAGATATTAGAGAAACACGGAATAAATATTCGTGCCCTGTCTTTAGCGGATAATTCAGATTTTGGTATCCTTCGTATAATAGTAAATAAACCCGATGAAGCTATTTATGTTCTTAAAAAAGGCGGATTCACGGTTAACGAGACAAAGGTAATCGCAGTTGAAGTTGAGGATAGACCGGGCGGACTCTCAAAAATCCTCAAAGTATTCAGTGCGGCAGGTATTAATGTAGAATATATGTATGCATTCGTTGAAAGAAAGTTAACCAACGCAGTATTGATTTTCAGGGTAGAACCAATAAATAAGGCGATTAAAGTCCTTCAGGAACAGAATTTCCCGTTACTGAGCAGTGAAGAAGTATATAAATTATAATGACTATTTATGATTTACGATTGACAAATGACGATTTAAAAATAATGAATTTTCACTTTCACCAACAAGCAAATAATTAAATTTAACATATCGTATTTTATAATATTATATGTTTTGCAGAATGCTTTTTAACTTTTAATACAGGAGGAGGAAAAAAATGAACAAAAAAAGATATATTATAATGAGTATAGCTGTCTTTGTAATATTTTTACTAATAGAGATTTTTCAGCACGCCGTGATTCTAAAGAACAGCTATTTGGCGCGTCCGGATTTTATGAGAACAGGTGGAGCAGATATTATGGTATTGAATATA
The DNA here is from genome assembly GCA_030604505.1 of bacterium. Classification (GTDB taxonomy): domain Bacteria; phylum SM23-31; class SM23-31; order JAUVVT01; family JAUVVT01; genus JAUVVT01. The sequence goes on from JAUVVT010000300.1 coordinate 3,783, forward strand.
TTTGGAGGAATAATATTTTCATTTATGTTTTGCTACATATTTATTAAAGGATATGAAGGTAAAGGGATTATGGAAGGTATCAGATTCGGTTTAATAATTTCTTCCTTAATATGGCTTCCAAAGATGATATTCGAGTATGCAAACTTCAATTTTCCGGGGAGCTGGCCCCTTATCTGGTTTATGTTCGGAATAATTGCCACTGTGATAAGTGGAATAGTATCTGCATTCATCTACAGACCCGCTAA
>JAUVVT010000028.1 GCA_030604505.1 bacterium
AATTATTTGGCTTTTTTGGTATGAAATTTTTTTTAACATTTTTTGCTATTTTATTTTTTTGTTTTACTATTTCAGTTTTGCCGCAGCACTCGGAGAACAAAGCCGCGGTTGAGCTTTACAAAAAAGCCGAGAAATATTATGAGGAAGGAGAGATTAAAAAAGCGATTGAAGCATTAAAGAGTTTGCTGAAATTAGATAATAATTTTTCTGATGCAAGAAATAAACTTGCTGAGATATATATGGACCATGAGAGTGCAGTGGTCAGATTGAAAGCCGAAAGAGAACTGAAGAAAGCCTTATTGAATGCCCCGGAGAACTTTGAATACCGTTTTAATTTAGCAAAAACTTATCTTAAACGTGGTTTTACCTATAATGCAAGAAAATACTTTGAATTTTTGACTAATGAATATCCAAAAAATACGGAAATTTTATTGAACATTGGAAATATTTATATCTCGGACCTTGAAAAGTATAAAGATAGTTATGCGATGGGTCCTTATCGCATGGCTCCGTTTTATGATAATAATCTATATTCTTACATCAGTGAATATGGAATGGAAAGAGAATTTACTGAATTTGACATAATTTCCGGAATTACCCTGGACGGAACAATTCCTTCAATGTCGTACGGTATAAAGGAATTAATTGAAGACCGCATTTCTTCTAATACAATGGGGATTAGCTTTGCCAAGTGGGCTAACGAAGACTATAAAAAAGCAGTCAATACATTCAATAAATTAATCAATATTGAGCCGGAACACAGAGATGCTCATTTTAAGTTAAGCATACTTGCGTATGATAATCACGACCTTGACGGGTTTATTTATCACCAGAGGAAGATTATCGAGAATAATCCGAATGATAAAAACGCCCATCTTTTTCTGGGATTAGGTTTGCATGAAATGAATCGAAGTAATGATGATTATGATGAATTCAATTTAGCCAGAAGATTAATGAATGATGATGAAAGAGAGGTTTTTGAATCATTAGAGTATATTCTTCCTGAGGATGAAAAGGAAGAATATGAACAGATGGGCGAGACAGAACGGGAAAAATTTGCTAATAAATACTGGAAAAGTAAAGACCCGTTATTTTTAACGGAAATCAGCGAAAGAATGCTCGAACATTACTGCAGGGTTGCTTATTCAAACCTTAAGTTCGGTGTCCCTAAAATGGAGATTGACGGCTGGGAATCAGACCGCGGAAGAATATATGTCCGTTACGGAAAACCTGATTACGAGATAAAAATCAGACCTGAGCTGGAGCTAAACGGACCAAAAGGGGGATTTAATTTCTCTCTTGTCTGGTATTATCCAAAGTATACTTTTGTCTTTGCTGACCCATATTCAACGGGTGAATTCAGATTTTCCGATGGTTCATCCGGTTCAAGGTTTCCAAGAATTGCTTTTCAGCAGGTGGAAGAAGATTTAAAAAAGGTATATCCCGAAAACTATGACCACGATTACGGGGGAGAGTTATTTGCATTTAATCATTATACTGCCGGCTTTAGGGGTGAGAATGGCAATACACAGATGGAGGTTTATTATGCAGTTCCGCAGAATTGCCTCCGGTATAATCCTCGAAAAGGAAGATTCGTTGCGGAGGTAAAAGAAGGATTCTTTTTCTTTGATGATGAATGGAACGATATGAAGAGAGATATAACTGTTAATGAATTTTACTCCGATGATTATCCTGATTCTACACGTTTATTTCATATTGTCAGACAGAATAATATTGAAGTAGAACCGGGGGATTATTTGTTTGCAATCGAGATACAGGATCAATCTTCAAAAAACATCGGGAGAAAAAGAGATAAAATTTCTGTTGAATCTTTTAAATCGGACAGTCTGAAATTAAGCGATATTATCTTGGCAGTTACAATTGATTCGATATCAAAAGAATCTGAATTTACCTCACGGGGATTTGAGATTATACCCAATCCCTCAAGGCATTATTTAATGGGAGAACCTCTGTATATTTATTATGAAATATATAACCTAAAACTTGGTCCACCTGGTCTTACAAATTATACGGTTGAGTATAAAATTAATAGATTAAAAAAGAAGAGGTCGGCATTTATACGGTTATTTTCGGGGATAGGAAGATTATTGGGGATAGAGGGCAAAAAAGAAGAAATCTCAACGTTGTATTCCTTCAGTGATGTAAATCCTGTTGAAAAGCAGTATCTTACAATAAATATGGAGACAGACGAACCGGGATTGTATCATTTGAGTTTATCAGTAAATGATTTGAATTCAGGTCAAAAAGTCTCTAAAGAAAGAACTGTATTTATTACTAATAATGTTGTAAATTATATTTATTATAGAGATTCACAGAACTAATTTTTCAAAATGGATTGTTTTCTATCGGAATTACCAGATAGCAATTTTTATTATCATTATATTATTACATAAAATATATTATATATTTAAAGAAATACTTTAAATACTGCCGATGGGTATATAGCTAAAGACAATGCATGAATTCGGTATTGCACAAAACATATTTGATGCGGTTTCAAAAGAGATAGAAAAAAGAGAAGTATCAAAAGTTATTTCAATAAAACTTGAAGTGGGTAAACTTACGGCGATTGTACCTTCAGCACTGGAATTCTGCTTTGAGTCTCTTGCTGAAGGAACACCATTGGATGGTGTAAAGCTTACATTTATAGATATACCATTAAAAATGAAGTGCAAAAAATGCGGTAATATTTACGAAGTTGAAGATTATTATTGCATCTGCACTGAATGCAGCAGTATTGAATATGAACTTATTTCAGGTGATGAATTAATAATTAAACAAATCGAGGTGGAATAAATGAAAGTTATTGAATTAGAAAAAAAGGTTCTAAAACGAAATGATGAGATAGCGGAAGAAATTAGGGAATTATATAAACAAAAGGGTATATTTACTATTAATCTTGTGAGTTCACCCGGAGCAGGTAAAACATCAATCCTTGAGAATATATGTCAGAGATTGGAAAGTAAGGTTAACATTGGCATTATAGTAGGAGATGTTGAAACGGAAAATGATGCGAAAAGACTGAGTAAATTTAATGTGCAGACAGTTCAGATTATTACTAACGGTGCCTGTCATCTGGATGCCAAAATGGTAAAGAATGCGATGGAAAAGATAGACCTTGATAAACTTGATATACTTTTCATTGAAAATGTGGGGAATCTCGTCTGCCCTACAAATTATGACCTTGGCGAAGAGATGAGAATTGTTATTGTAAGCACGACAGAAGGAGATGATAAACCGCTTAAATATCCCCCGATGTTCCATTCTGCGGATGTCGCTGTTATTAACAAAATAGACCTTCTTCCTAATCTGCCGAGTAATATCGATGAAATGAAAAAGAATCTGTTAAAAATTAAGCCGGGTTTAAAAATTCTTGAAACATCTGCGTATAAAGGAACCGGTATCGACGCTTTATGCGACTTACTTCTTTTGAAAAAGAAGTAAGCAGACACCTTTTTTGGAAAAAAGGTGTCCCAAAAAACTTAAACCTAAATTTTTCCTCATTCGAGGAAAAATTTTATTTAAAGTAAATATGAAAAAAAGACTAAAAATTGATATAAATGGTTTGGTACAGGGTGTTGGATTCAGGCCGTTCATTTATAATATTGCAGTAAAAAACAGATTGAATGGCTATGTATTGAATAATACAGCAGGTGTAGAAATAGATATAGAAGGAGAAGAGAAAGATATTGATTATTTTCTGAAATCGATTGAAAATGAGTGTCCTCCTCTTGCAGTTATAACCGATGTTAAAGCCGCTGAAAAATCTTTGAATCTTTTTAAGGAGTTCAGGATTGAGAAAAGTGTGGCGGCAGCAAGCCGCAAAACTCTCACTTCTCCAGATGTATCGATATGTAATGACTGCCTAAGAGAGCTTTTTGACCCAGATGACAGAAGGTATAAATATCCTTTTATCACTTGCACAAACTGCGGTCCCAGACTTACAATAATTTCTGATATTCCGTATGATAGAATAAATACAACAATGAGTGCGTTTCAGATGTGTTCCGAATGTAAAGCAGAATATGAAAATCCCGTCGACCGGCGGTTTCATGCCCAAACGAATGCTTGTTTTAAGTGCGGTCCTCTTGTTTATCTTGCTGATTCCACTGGAAATATTATTGAAAACAAAAAAGCAATAGAAAAAGCAGTTGAATTATTGAAGAAAGGTAAAATAATTGCTGTAAAGGGTCTGGGCGGATTTCATATGTTATGTGACGCTCAAAATGACAAGACAGTTTTAAGATTGAGAAAAAGAAAATTGAGAGAGGAAAAACCTTTTGCAATTTTAGCAGATAATCCTAAATTAGTTTCAGAATTTGCTTTCGTATCAGAAGAAGAAGAAAAACTTTTGCTTTCTCATCAAAGGCCAATTGTTCTTCTACGAAAGAAAAACAAAAACAAACTTTCAAAATTCGTCGCTCCTAAGAACAATTATTTTGGTGTGCTGCTTCCATATACACCGCTTCATTATCTTATAATGCGTAACAATTTTGATGTTCTTGTTGATACCAGCGGTAATTTGAGTGATGAACCTATTGCAATTGACAATAATGAAGCAGTAAAGAGATTATCTGGAGTGGCTGATTACTTTCTTCTGCATAATAGGGATATATTTGTGCGTGCGGATGACTCGGTATATATGGTTTTTGATAAAAATCCCTATCCGGTGAGGAGAGCGAGAGGATATGTTCCATATCCTATTCATTTAAACAAAAATTATCAAAGTGTGCTTGCATGCGGAGGCGGATTAAAAAGCACATTCTGTTTGATTAAAGGTGAAAATGCCTTTTTAAGCCAGCATATTGGTGACCTTGATAATCTTCAAACATTTAAATTTTATCAAAAATCTATTGACCATCTTAAAAAGATAATTGATGTAAAACCGGAAATTATTGCTTATGACCTTCATCCCGATTATCTAAGTACAAAATATGCTCTTGAAATCAAAAATATAAAAAAAATTGCAGTCCAGCATCACCATGCACATATCGGAAGTTGTATGGTAGAAAACGGGGTTTCGGAGAAGGTAATCGGTCTGGCATTTGATGGCACAGGATATGGGACCGATGGGAATATTTGGGGTGGTGAAGTTTTGCTTGCGGATTTAATTGAGTTTGAAAGATTGGCTTATTTTGATTATATTCCTATGCCGTCAGGTGAAAAAGCGATAAAAGAACCCTGGCGAATGGGTTTAAGCTATCTGCATAAAGTTTTTGGTGATGAAGTTTGGAAAATTGATATTGATTTTATCAAAAATATTGATAAAAATATAAGCAAACTTTTAATCAGAATGATAAATGAAGGATTAAATTCTCCCTTAACATCAAGTCTTGGACGGTTTTTCGATGGTGTATCTGCTATTATCGGAGTTAGAAATACTGCAAATTACGAAGGACAGGCTGCTGTTGAACTTGAAAATATTATAGATGAGAACAAAGAATACAATACTTATCTTTATAAAATTAAAAATGAAAATAAAAGATATATTATAATGCACGATGAAATAATCAAGGGTATAGTTGAAGATTTAATGAATAATGTCGGTAAAGGAATAATAAGTTATAAATTTCATAAAACCATAGTAAAAATCTTTTCTGAAGTTTGTGAAAAAATAAGGAATGAAAGAAATATAAATGTTGCTGCCTTGAGCGGCGGTTGTTTTCAGAATCTTTTTCTCTTAAAGAATCTGAAAAACATCTTAACTGAAAAGGGCTTCAGAGTGCTTCATCATACGAAGGTCCCGACTAATGACGGAGGTATTTCTCTGGGACAAGCTGCTGTTGCAGCCTCAACTTACTTTCTTTTGAAAAAGAAAGTAAGCAAAGAAAACGTACTGTAAAATTTTAAGGAGAAGTTATGTGTATTGCTGTTCCGATGAAGTTGTTAAAAATAGATGGTGATACCGGGAGTGCAGAATTGGGTGGAATTGTGAAAGAAGTTTCATTATCGCTTCTTGATGAAGTAAAAGTTGGCGATTATGTTCTTATCCATGCAGGTTTTGCGATTCAAAAGCTCGATGAAAAAGAAGCATTAGATACAATTTCATTATTAAATGAATTGGGGGGAAATGACTGAATGAAATACATTGATGAGTTTCGCAATAAAGAGGCATCTCTATGGTTTGCCGGTAAGGTCAAAAAAATTTCTGAGAATAGGGATATTACATTGATGGAGGTGTGCGGGACTCACACTATGGCTATTTATAGATACGGTATAAAGAAAATGCTTCCTGCAAATATCAGGTTATTATCCGGTCCCGGGTGCCCGGTTTGCGTTACTCCTGATAATTATATTGATAAAGCGATTGAATTATCCTCTAAGGAAGATGTAATAATTACCACGTTTGGTGATATGATGCATGTTCCGGGCACCGAATCGAGTCTTGACAGGCAGAAAGCGAATGGCAGTGATATTCAGGTTGTATATTCGATTATCGATGCCTTGAAAATTGCAGAGAAAAATATTAACAAAAAGGTTATATTTTTGGGTGTTGGTTTTGAAACTACTGTTCCTACTATCGCTTCTGCAATCCTTCAGGCTAAAAAAATGAATTTAAAGAATTTTTTTGTTATAAGTGCAAATAAACTTATACCACCTGCAATGGAAGTTCTCGTAAAGGGTGAGAAGGTGAATATCGACGGATTTATTTGCCCCGCCCATGTTAGCACCATTATTGGTGCTGTTCCCTATAGATTTTTATCTGAAAAATATCATATTCCTTGTGTAATTGCAGGATTTGAACCTACGGATATTTTGCAGGCTATCTATCTAATTGTAAAGCAGATAGCTGAAAACCGTTCAGAAGTGGAAATTCAATATACAAGAGCAGTAAAAAACGAAGGGAATAAAAAAGCCCTTTCAATAATTGATAATGTATTTGAAGATTGTGATACTGAATGGCGCGGAATTGGAGAAATTAAGAAAAGCGGTCTAAAGATTATAGATGAATTCAAGAATTTTGATGCTGAATATCTTTTCACTTTTGAATATAAACCTGTCAAAAAAAATCTGGGATGTATATGCGGTAATGTTTTACAGGGTATAAATACACCTGATGAATGTAAGTTATTCAGAAAGGTTTGCACACCAGAATCTCCTGTAGGTCCCTGTATGGTTTCAAGTGAAGGAACCTGTGCTGCATATTATAAATATACTTAACTTACTTCTTTTCCAAAAGGAGTAAGCAATCAAAAGGACAAACTTCTGACGAGTAAAATTTATTGGTGAATTGTTTATACTTACCTTTTTAAGATGACACGGCAAAAAATGGATTCCCGCTTTAGCGGGAATGACATTTTGGGAGTTTTATTAATGTAAATTCAGATTTTACAATTACAATAATTTTAACAAAAAGTTTCATTAATAATTTTTTCGGACTTTTTGCCGCACCATCTTTTTAAAAAAAGTAAGTAAAAAAATATATTATGGAAAATAAAAGAATAAGATTAGGACACGGAAGCGGTGGGAAACTTTCACACGACCTGATAGAAAAACATTTCTTACCATATCTAAGGAACGACTTGCTTGAGGAGTTAGATGATTCTGCCGTTTTTGATTTAAATGGAAAATTATTTGCATTTACCACAGATTCTTATGTAGTAGACCCAATATTTTTTCCGGGCGGCGATATCGGAAAACTTGCAGTTTGTGGAACTGTAAATGACCTCGCTATGAGTGGAGCAACTCCTATATATTTAAGCTGCGGATTTATAATTGAAGAGGGATTCCCGTTTGTTGATTTAGAAAAGATACTTGATTCAATTAAAAAGACGGCTGAGGAAGCCGATGTTAAAGTTATAACAGGAGATACAAAGGTTGTTTCCAAAAAAAGCGTAGATAAGATTTTTATTAATACATCAGGTATAGGAATTATCGATAATGGCATCAGGATTTCCGGAAACAAAGCCGCCGTTGGAGATAAGATTATATTAAGTGGATATGTAGGTGAGCACGGCATTGCAGTGATGTCTAAAAGGCACGGCTTAACATTTGAAACAAATATTGAGAGCGATTGTGCTCCTTTAAATAAAATAATCGCCAATATCCTAAAAGAAGGTTTGCAGGTACACGTGCTGCGTGACCCTACAAGGGGAGGAGTGGCTACTGTTCTTAATGAAGTGGCTAAAAAATCTAATGTGGAAATTTTCATTAATGAAGATAAAATTCCTATCAGGGAAGAGGTAATGGGGGCATGTGAAATTATGGGACTCGACCCTATGTATATCGCTAATGAGGGTAAATTTATTGCGTTTATAGCTCTTGAAGTTGCTGATAGGGCTCTTGAAATTATTAGGAATAGCAAGTATGGTGAAAATGCTCGGATTATAGGAGATGTGATTAAAAAAGAAAAGGGTAGAGTTGTTTTAAAAACCTGTATCGGTGGAGAAAGAATAGTTGATATGCCAACTGGTGAGCTTTTACCAAGAATTTGCTGAATAGTTTTTTACTCTTTGTATTTATGCGTATGATAGATACGGTATAAACAGGAATTCGGGAAGAATTTTCATTTTCACTAATTCGTAAATTTAAAATCATAAACTTATAAACGACACTTTAAAATAATATAAATATAATATATCTACTATGGATATTTTTGTCAACCAATTAAAAATAAGATTAAGTGAGTCAAATCCTGACAAAGAACTCATTGATAGAATTTTGCCAGAAGAAGGCAAGGAAAAGAAGTTTCAGCCTAAAACTATTGATGGTAATGGCAATGTCAGTGAATACTCATATATCGAAGAGATTGTATATCACTTGTGTTTTGGAAACTGGAGTCCTATAAAAAAGATTGCGAAGACTCACGGCATCTCAAATAAAAATATAACTCAAATTGCTGAGATAACGTTTGATTTTGTTTCATGGAAAGAGATTCCTGAAGCTGAATATTTTATTGTGGACAGCTATTTATTGGATTCAAAAAGAACTACACGTGGGGTTTTTAGTTATGCCAAAGAGTTAATAAATAAAGAAGACTATCAAAAAGCCGCAGAAATAATTAATAAATATAGAGGGAAAATGATTCCTGAACAGATAGTGCAATTTTCTGCAAGGCTTTTTGAACAGGCAATGACTTTTGATAAATCGGAAACCCAAAGAGATTATACCAAAGCTTTTAAAATTTGGGAAATATTCTTATTAAAGCCGAGAGATACAGAACCGTTTGCTATTGCACAATATGATTATAATATTGTAAAAGAAAATTATTTGACAGCAGCAAATATTGCAAAGGTTCTTCAGCTTGATAAATCGAGGATGAAAAGGGCAGCAATGATGGCTTTTGAAGTTGAATTTGCGAAATTTAGAGAAAGTATTGATAATGGTGAATATTTTGAAATATTTCATAAAAAACCAAACGACCCTTATCTAAATGCAATAAATATATTAAATGATTTTTCAATTATGGAAGAAAGAAGTGTGAAAGATTCATTTTCAAAAATATATTACAGTGAAGCTTCAGATTCCGCATATTTTAATTTAAGAAAAATTATGAGTTTCCCCGAGACTGAAGATTTCAGTTTCCTAAAAAAATCCTTGATAAGTTCAAGTCTAATATCTGATTTTTTTCTTAATGATGTTATAGATATAGACAGAGCAAGTGCCTGTGATAATATATTAGGGGAAATTGTAAGAAAACTTGATGATACTATTGTAAGTCTTGAAGAGGCAGAAATTTATTATAAACTCGTTCTTAAACTGTATAATATGTATTCCTCTCATAAACCGGTGTTGCAAAGAATTTCATATAGATTATTTGATTTTTTTGTAGAAAATGATAAAATAGAATTAGCACATAAAATATTTACTGATTTTAAAATGGATAAAAGAGATATATTAAAACCCTTGATGAATAGATGTCTTGTTCTCTTAAAATTAAAGAAGATTAAAGTATTTACTGAATTTATAGAAACGTTTTCTTTCGTTTCTGAATTTTCGAAGGTTAGAGAATTTATGGAACGAATATATTTGAGTTTTGATAAATTTGTTTTTAATGGGCTTTATGAAGAAGCAGCTGTTCTTTGCTCAATGTTCAAATTTCCAAAAGACAAGGTCGTTTCTTCTTCA
>JAUVVT010000294.1 GCA_030604505.1 bacterium
GGTTTGATAAAAATGCAAAAAATGAACTATCCTTATACCATTTTAAAGAATTTTCATTCTTATCTTTTGTAAAGGTCATCTGCTTTGTTTTATCACCAATTTTGGTAATATAAATATCGTCATTTTAAATATTCTCATAAATTTCCCTCCTTGTTGACCTATATGATATATGGTTTTACATCAAAAATTTATATAAGGATTACCAGCATCTCAGAAAGAAAAATAAACTTTAGATAATATCTGTAAAAATTATCTATGAAAATTAAAAACTGTACTTTAACCTATTAATTTCTCATAAAAAATAGGTTTTGTTTCAAATTTCCGATTCTCTTTGTTTTAATATATCGACTCTGATAAGATTTAATGGCAGAAGTCTCAGCAATTTTAGACAAGCTTGGAGGATTAGTCCAGATAAAACAGCAAAAATAAGTGTGCCTAATCCAACTTTCCCTCCTAAAAAATACCCTATAATAAGAACTGTAATCTTTAAAGACGACCTGACAACCCGCAGACTCTTACGAGTTACTATATAAAATGCCATCATAAGACTATCTCGCGGTCCTGCCCCCAGGTCCGCACTCATATAAACAGCCGTACCTGCTGAGCTCATCAATATCGATAGAACCATCATTACTATCTGCTGCCAGAAAATTGTATAAAAGGGAATAATCGGGTAGAAAATATAATCTATAAAAAATCCAATCAATATCATATTTGCCAGTGTTCCGAGTCTTGGCTTAACCTTTCCAACCAGGTAAGCAAGAATTATAACAAATAATCCCACTAATTGTAATGAAACACCGAAAGGTATATTGAGCTGTATACTTACACCAAGCTGAAAGACACCCCAGGGAAACATCCCAACATCAGCTTTAAGCATCAACGTTATACCGGCTGATAAAATCAAAAGACCGACAATAAGCTGAACCCAGCCGGCTGTTTTATTCAAAAAGTCTTCGGTACTAAGAAGTTTCCTAACCGTATGCATAATAGAATTTGAGACTTACGATTTATGAATTATGAGTTACCATGAGTACTCCGGGATGAATTTTTATTTATAACAAATCGTAAATTTACTACAGATTTTTCTTTCTTCTAAATATATTAATCTGATTCTTTAATTCTTCTGCGGCATTTCTTGCAGCCTGGGCGAAGTCATCTCCCTTTGAACTATATATAATTCCTCTGCTTGAATTAATAAGAGCAAGCTCACCCTTTGAATCTGTTCCAAAATAAATTGTCTTTTCCAGGTCACCGCCCTGTGCACCGATTCCGGGAATAAGAATGGGTAAATTATGAGCAATTTCCCTGATACCTTTCATTTCTTCAGGAAATGTTGCCCCCACTACAAGCCCGCAGTTTCCATTTTTATTAAGCTCTACGACCTTTTCAGCTACTACTTGATAAAGATATTTTCCGTCGATCTTGAGTTTTTGAAAATCCTGCGCCCCTTTATTCGACGTTAAACATAATATAAATAAACCTTTATCATCGTATTCGATGAAGGGCTCCAGTGAATCGCTGCCGAGATATGGATTTAATGTTACAGCATCAGCTTTAAGTTCTGTAAAGAACGCTCTGGCATATCTTTTTGCAGTATTTCCAATATCACCCCTTTTAGCATCAGCTATTATTATTACATCATCAGGAATATAATCGATCGTTTTGGTGAGACTCGTCCATCCTTTTACACCATTTACTTCATAAAAAGCAGTATTTATTTTATAGGCAGCTGCAAGATCATGGGTTTTGTCTATGATATCTTTATTGAATGAAAAAACCGGATCTTTTTCGCCGCTGAGTTTTTCAGGAATGTTTTCAATATCCGTATCCAATCCAATGCAAAGAAGTGAATTCTTTTTCCGAATAATCTCGATTAATCTTTCAACAAATTTCATAGAAAACTCATCCGGTAATTAATATTCTATGGTAGTACCTCTTTAATTTCCACATAAACCTCTTTTTTTGCCCTTTCGACAAACCTTGCAAATTCATCAATACCTTTCTTCCTTCTTGCAAACCCTTCAATAGTTTCTCTGTCTTTCTCAAGGGTTATTCTGTGTTTTTCTTCTTTATCCTCAAGTAATACAATATGATAACCAAATTTGGTTTTAAAAGGTTCACTAATTTCTCCAATCTTCATAGAAGGTAAAATTTTCATAAATATTTCTAACTCGTTCTGTATACTCTCAAGATAAATCCACCCGATCTTACCCCTGTTTCTTTCAACTTCAGGGTCGTCAGAATATTCCTTCGCAACCTCTTCAAAAGATTCACCGTCTTCTATCCTCTTTTTAAGTTCTTTTAAAAACTCCACGGTTCTTTCTTCATCACTCTCACTCTGAACAATCTTAATCAGAATATGCTGCAGGTTCACAGCATCATCCCTTTTCTCCAAAACCTTCATTATATGTAATCCGAATGGTGTCTCAACAACATCGGAAATCTCATCCACCTCAAGAGAAAAGGCAACATCCTCAAAGGATTTTATTAAATCTCCTCTTCTGATAAATCCCAATAATCCTCCTTGAGTCTTGGTTACCTCGTCATCCGAATATTGTTGTGCCATTTCATAAAAACCTGCACCGTCTCTTATTTTTTGAAGAATCATTTGTGCCTTTTCCGTTGCTGCATTCCGTGCATTGTCACCTGGTGCTCTGGTCTTCAAAATCTGTGAAATAAGATAACGGTCGGGAACTTCCTGCAAACTATCTTTATAAGTATTGTAAAATTCCTCAATTTCTTCACCTGTAATTTTTACCTTCTCTGATAACTGCTGCTTGTATCTGTCAACCAATCCCTTTTTCCTGACTTCTTCTCGATACAGTTGTTTCACCTTTCTTATCGGCATACCCAGTTGTTTTACTGCTTCTTCTTGCGAACCATACTGCTGAATCATGTCCTTAATTTGCTGGTCCAATACCATATCAACCTCTTCATCTGTTATCTCAACACTATCTTCAATAGCTTTAGCAAGTAAAACATACTGTTCTATCATCTGTTCCATTGCATATTGCCTAATATCATTATACTTCTCCGGATCGGTCTCGGGGTCAATCTTTAATTGAACTGCATACATCTGTGCCAGCATCTCTACTTCGGATAGAAGTATCACTTCATCTTCCACAACCGCCAGAATCCTATCCACTATCTCACCGGAAAATGAAAAATTTAAAAATATTAAAAAAAGTACTACTGAAAAACAAAAAATCTTCTTCATAAAAACTCCTTATTTTTCCTCTTTATTTTGAGAATTTAAAGTATCGGGGATATTATATGTCTCATCCCCCAAAAACCCTATCTCTGAATAATTAATCTCCATTTCTGCATTATCCCTAAGTCCATTAACCAATTGATTATATCTTTCTTTCCGTTTTTTTACAAGAATATTAAAAACTATTTCGTTTTTTACAAGGTTTAATTCTTTAATATCTCCCTTATTTCTTTTGTCTATTAATTTTATAATCTGATATCCACCCGTTATCTTATTTCTTCTCCAGGTACCCACTTCCAATGCAGAGACTATTTTCAAAATATCAGATGGAATATTATTCTCATTAACAAAAACAATTTTCTCAGGATTGCTGACAAATGAAACGTTTTTAACCTCACGTGAAATCTCGATAAATGTCTTATCAGCTTTTAGTGCTCTATCCACTGCCCTTGCCTCACTCAATCTTCTTACCTTTATATGCTCATATTTATATTGATTCTCCGTATATTTATAATACTCCGAATTTTCAGTATAATAATCTTTAATTTCAACGTCTGTTACTCTTAATTTCCCATCTATTTCCAATTCAAGCAGTCTGTCAATAACCATCTCCTTCTCCAACCGCGATATCTCTTTTCTAATAAAAGGATCATCCTTCAATCCTCTCTTTTCGGCCTCCTTATAAAGGAGTTCCCTTTCAACCCATCTATCAATATAATCTTTCTTCTCATCAAATTCTATTGTGGGATTATTATCCGGATTAAGAACGCTGTTCATCATCTCCAGAGTAAGAACTTTATCGCCAACCCTTGCCACAGAAGGGTCTTTTTCATTATTACCGGAACAAAAAATTAAAATAA
>JAUVVT010000116.1 GCA_030604505.1 bacterium
ATGAAACGCTGTACAGGATTTTAGCAAGATTGTTCCATCATTCAAAAGCATCTCCTCTTGAATATGATAAAATAATCGGAACTGAATATATAGATAAAGTTATAAACATAGACCAGTCTCCGATAGGAAGGACGCCGAGGTCCAATCCGGCAACCTATACCGGACTTTTTACCTATGTGCGAGAACTTTTTTCTCAGCTTCCGGAAGCAAAAATCAGAGGGTATAAACCGGGGAGATTCAGTTTTAATGTAAAGGGCGGCAGGTGCGAAGCGTGTGAAGGAGGCGGCATTATTACAATCGAAATGCACTTTCTTCCGGATGTATATATAACCTGTGAAGTCTGCAAGGGAAAAAGATATAACAGAGAAACACTCGAGGTAAAATATAAAGGCAAGTCAATAGCAGATGTTCTTGATATGACAGTATCCGAGGCATTGGGTTTTCTTGAAAATATTCCAAAGATAAAGAGAAAACTTCAAACTCTTTATGATGTTGGTCTTGGCTATATTCGTTTAGGTCAGGCTGCTACGACATTATCGGGAGGTGAAGCACAGAGAGTCAAGCTTTCAACAGAATTATCGAAGCTCGGAACAGGAAATACCTTATACCTTCTTGACGAACCGACAACAGGACTTCACTTTGAAGATATAAAAATGCTCCTAAATGTTCTTAATAGACTTGTTGGCAAGGGGAATACAGTTATTGTGATTGAACATAATATTGATGTTATTAAAACGGCTGATTATATTATTGACCTTGGTCCTGAAGGAGGCGATGACGGCGGTCAGATTATTGCCGAAGGAATACCTGAAAAAATTTGTGAAAATGGAAAATCATATACTGGTAAATTTATAAAACAAGAACTTGCTTTCTTTTAAAAAAGAAAGTAAGCAGACACCTTTTTTGAAAAAAAGGTATCCCAAAAAACTTTTACCTAAATTTTTCCTTGTGCAAGGAAGAACTTTAAGATTAAAAGATAAAAAATGAGCAGGATTAGAAAATTTGATTTTCTTATTATAGGCAGCGGCATAGCCGGGCTTACTTTTGCATTGAAGACTGCGAAGTTTGGTAAGGTTGCAATAGTAACAAAAAAAGAGGATACCGAATCAAACACAAACTACGCGCAGGGTGGGATAGCCAGCGCTATATCTGATGATGATTCTTTTGACCTTCATATTGATGATACCTTTAAAACCGGTGCGGGTATCTGTCACAGGGATGCTGTAGAAGTTACTGTAAAAGAGGGTCCTCAATATATCAGGGCATTAGAAGATTTAGGTACCAGATTCACAAAAGTGGGGAGAGGCAAAAATAAAAGATATGACCTTGGAAAAGAGGGCGGTCACTCTGTAAATAGAATTGTTCACGCAAAAGACCTTACAGGCAGAGAAGTCGAAAGAGCACTTCTCTCTGCGACAAGAAAAAATAAAAATATAAAAATCTTCTCCAACCATGTTGCTGTTGACCTTTTAACAGAGCACAACTTAATGGTTAAAAGAAGAAAAAAAGAGAGCAAAATTCACTGCTGGGGCGCATATATACTTGATACGGAAAATAAAATTGTAGAAATATTTTTCGGGAAGATAATAATGCTATCTACTGGTGGAACGGGCAAGATTTATCTTCATACTACAAATCCTGATATAGCAACCGGCGATGGAATTGCTATTGCCTACCGAGCCGGGGGTAAAATTGCAAATCTTGAATTTATGCAGTTTCATCCAACGACCCTATATTCCCCGGGGAATAAACCGTTTCTGATTTCAGAAGCCGTCAGAGGTGCAGGTGGTATTCTCAAGAATTATGAAGGGAAAAACTTTGTAAAAGAATATGACCTTAGAGGTTCACTTGCCCCGAGAGATATCGTGGCAAGAGCAATTGACAGAGAACTCAAAAAATCCGGCAGACCTTGTGTATACCTGGATATGAGCAAAATAAAAAGAGAAACCATCAAGAAAAAGTTTCCCAATATTTATAAGACCTGTCTTTCTTATAAAATTGATATTACAAAAGAGAGGATTCCGGTAGTTCCTTCTGCACATTATATGTGCGGTGGATTAGTTACGGACCTATTGGGAAGAACATCAATAGAAAGATTATACGCAAGCGGTGAGGTTGCATGCACAGGTTTACACGGTGCGAACAGATTGGCGAGCAATTCTTTATTAGAAGCACTTGTTTTTTCCAATCGTGCTGCCAGAGATGCAGAAGAAAGAATAAAAAATATTCCCGATAAATTTCCTGAAATACTGCCATGGGATGACTCCGGCACTTTCAATCATGATGAGTGGATTCTGATTTCACATGACAAATATGAAATACAAAAGCTGATGTGGGATTATGTAGGAATTGTCAGGTCTGATTTCAGACTTCAGAGAGCAGAAAGAAGGATTAAGTTAATTGCAAAAGAAGTAGAACAATTTTACAAAAAAACAAAGGTAACCGAACAATTATTAGAATTAAGGAATCTTTCAACCGTTGCTGAACTATTAGTCAAATGTGCAATAAAAAGAAAAGAGAGCAGAGGGCTTCATTATACTACAGATTATCCGCAAAAAGATGATAAAAAATGGAAAAAAGATACTTATATCTTTAAAAAAGTTTAATAAATTTTAGGTGTATTTATTAGTATTGCGTATCATAAATAATATGATTAGATTTTGCATGCATAAAAAAGTATAAAACCTCGTGTGTTAGAGAGTGGATTCCCGCTTGCGCGGGAATGACATAGGTAGTACTGAAAAAAGTCTTGTCATTCCCACGAAAGTGGGAATCCATTTTATGTATTTGCAATATAGTATGATTTCTTATAATTATTATATCTCCTAATTTAAGTAACATGACATTAGATATGGACAAGAAAAAAAAGAATAAAAAACCTAAAAAGGATAATGAAAAAAAGATGTCGTTTGTTGACCATTTAGAAGAACTGCGTTGGATTATAATCAAAAGTTTAGCGTCTGTAATTATTTTCGCGATAGTAAGTTATTTTTTTTCAGCAAGACTCGTTGATATACTGACCGCACCCTATCCGGCAGAGAAACTGATAGCACTTTCTCCTATGGAACCCTTTACAGTGAGGCTCAGTCTTTCCATAACTATGGGGATTATTTGTAGTTTGCCTGTCATAATATATCAGTTATGGAGTTTTATTGCTCCGGGGCTTCTTAAAAAAGAAAAGAAGTTTGTACCATGGTTTATATTTCTCACAATATTATGTTTTCTTACCGGTGCAGTTTTTTGCTATTATATGATAATACCCGCCGCACTTAAATTTTTCTTTACATTTGAGACTGGGAAGTTGGTGATGCAAACTTCTATCGATAAATATATTTCGTTCGTTGCTCGCCTTTTAATTATTTTTGGACTTGCATTTGAACTACCCATAATATCGGCGATCCTTGCAAAAATTGGCATCTTGACTCCCGATATTATGAGAAGTATCAGAGGGTATGCAATTGTTGTAATCTTCGCCTGTTCTGCAATATTTACTCCTCCTGATGTAACAACTCAGATTTTTCTGGCATTTCCAATCATAATTTTATATGAAGTCAGCATATGGGTTACAAAAATATTTGCAAGAAAAAGAGAAGAAGAATTAGACGAAGCATTACGAGATGAAGATGAATATGAATATAAAGTTATAGAAGAGAAAAAAGGTCACAAAAAAATAGTTTATGGATTATTAACTATTGTTGGAATAATAATATTAATTCCTGCATCTATTATTTTATTTAAAATCCAGCTTCCTTTCATAGAAACACAATTAGGTGATATTTTGCCGATATCCCCAAAAACTGCTTATTCTATAATTGGTTTAATAGTTATAGTGTACTTTTTTGCAGTTTATAAAGTTGTAAAATTACAGAGGAAAAAAACAGTTATTAGAATAAAGAAACCAATAAAGAAAATCAGAAAGACAGTTCCTGAAAAAGTAAAAAAGAAGGAGAAAAAAGATAAAAAAGCTGAAGAAAGAAATGTTGAGAAAAAGGAAGAACCAATAGAAGCATCAGCTACAAAAGAAGAGGATAAAGTAGAAGTATATGATGACGATGATTATGAATATGATGAATATGGATATGAGTCTGAAGAATATCCGGAACCTGCGGCAAGCAGAATTAAACCGCCGAGGAAGATATTAAGATGGACAGGGGTGATACAAAGAAGACCAAGAAAAATATGGTGGAAAACAAGAGTCGTGCTATGGAACGGAAGAATGATAAGAAATTAGTGAACACGATAAGACGCTAATAAAAAAAGAAAAATAAAATCTTGATTTCTATTGTAAAAAACACTAATTTTTGTATCGATTAAAAATACTGTAAAGTAAATAAGAAATAATTTTTTAGAGTCGATTAGATTTAAATAATTAATCATTTTTTGTTTGTTTTGAAAATTATTAATATGCCAAGTACAAGAGATGTAAAAAAAAGAGAAGACAGCTATGACCTCAAATCGATAATTGCTCCAATTGAATCGGATTTTCGCCGTTTTAAGAATGATTTTAAGGTAGTTATTAAATCTGACATTAAGTTACTTAATATAATTTTGAAATATATTTCAAATCAGGACGGGAAAAAAATTCGCCCTATTTTACTCCTCTTGTCGAGCGGTCTTTGCGGAAATATTAGTGATAAGGATATAAAATCTGCCATAATAGTGGAGATTCTTCATACTGCATCTTTGATACATGACGATATAGTTGATAATTCAGATGAACGACGAGGAGCACCGACCGTTAAGAATTTGTGGAAGAATCAGCTTTCTGTACTCGTAGGGGACTATCTTTTTTCCAATGTCTTTGAGAATGCTCTCGAAATGGATAACATGGAAATATTAAGGATATTGTCGATTATTACAAAGCGGATGAGCTCAGGGGAAATACTGCAGATAGAATCAAGACGGGAATTCATTGTAAATGAGAAAAAATATTTTAGAATACTATCGGATAAAACAGCAGCGCTTTTTTCCGCATGCTGCGAAATCAGTGCTGTCATTGCAAGAGTAGACAATAAAAAAAGAAATGCTTTGAAAAAATTCGGTGAATGTTTGGGTATCGCATTTCAGGTTAAGGATGATTTATTTGAGTATGATGGAGAGAAGATGACAATCGGCAAACCAAAGGGTGTCGATATAAAAAACAACAGCATTACACTTCCTTTGATATATTCACTAAACAACTGCGATAAAAAAGAAAAACAAAGCATCATAAATATTTTAAAGAAGGGCGCAAAAAAAGCAGATATAAAAAAGATTATATCTTTTGCGGAAAAATTGGGAGGAATCGAGTATGCGAATGAAAAGGCGCTCCAGTATGCTAATCTTGCCAAATCAAACTTAAGTCTTTTTGAAGATTCTCATTATAAAGAATCGCTTTTGAAATTTGTGGACTTTGCTATTCACAGGAAAAAATGAAGAGAGTTATTCTTTCGATTTGTCTGATATTTCTATTAGGCTGCCAGAAACATAAGGAATATCCTCCGGTTCATATTACTGAGATTCACATGGATACTTATGTGCGCATCTTGGTATATGACAGTGAGTTCGATGAAGAATTTAAAAGACAAAAGATTGCGAAAGCATTTGATGAAATAAGTTATATCGAAGAGATTGGAAATGCATATAGTGATTCGAGCGAGCTGAGTTTTATTAATATTCATGCCGGTATAAAACCAGTGAAAATATCTGATGAAATGAAAGAGATAATTAAAAGTTCTTTAAGATACTGCGAAATGACTGACGGAGCGTTTGATATTACTGTGTTTCCTCTTAATAAACTGTGGAACTTTTTAGCCGAAATTCCAAGAGTTCCCGATGAAGAAGAAATTAAGAAAAGACTTCCACTTATTAACTTCAGGAACATTATTTTTAATAACAATATTTCTTTCAAATTAAACGGAATGGGATTAGACCCCGGTGGATTTCTAAAGGGATATGCTATCAATAAAGCCGTATCAATGCTAAAAGACTGCGGCTTCAGAAAATTTATTGTTAATATGGGCGGTGACCTTGGAATATATGTTGTGGATGAAGATACAGCGTCGATAAAGATTCAGCATCCCCGGGACCAACACGGATTCTGGGGTAGTTTCAGAATAAATCAAGGTTCCGTTGCAACATCGGGTGATTATGAGAGGTACTTTGAAATAGACAATATCAGGTATCACCACATTATTAATCCTGAAACCGGTTATTCTGACAGCGATTGTATCAGCGTTACAATAGTAACCGAAAAGTCAGACTTTGCAGATGCAATTGCAACAGGTATTTTTGTTATGGGAAGTAAAAAAGGGATGGGTTTTATAAACAGCAATAAAGATATCGAAG
>JAUVVT010000181.1 GCA_030604505.1 bacterium
GATGGTACAGGGCTTGGACTGGCAATTGCTAAAAAAATTGTAGATATTCACAAGGGTGAAATAAAAGTAAAGAGTGAAGAAGGAAAAGGAACATTGTTTGAGATAAAACTGCCCGTTTAGGATTTACTATTTGCGAATTATGAATGATGGATTTTTTACTTTTTTGAAACATAAATCTGAAGCTTAAATTATAGAATAAATTAGTAAAACTTTTATTATAAAAATGAGGAAAGGTATGGAAGAAAAGAAAAATGTTTTGGTTATTGATGATGAATCTATAATCAGGGATTATCTGAAAGAGATATTAAAGAGATTAGGATGTAATACAGACGAGGCTGTAAATGGAAAAGAGGCAATTGAAAAGATAAAGAAATTTGAATACGATCTGATAATAACCGATATCAGAATGCCTGAGATGAATGGAATGGATGTATTAAAAGAGGCAAAGAATCTACTTCCTGATAGTGAAGTAATAATGATAACTGCATTTGGAACGATTGAGAATGCTGTAGAAGCAATGAAAATAGGAGCTTATGATTATATTACAAAAGAGTCTTCGCTTGACCATATAGAATTGATAATCAAAAAGACGATAGAACATCAAAAGCTTAAAACTGAGAACAGAATTCTAAGAAATGAAATCAGCGGCATTTATGGGTTCGAGAATATAGTAGGAAGGAGTGCTAAAATGCAGAAGATTTTTGATATGCTTAAAACGGTTTCAGAAAGTAGTGCGTCTGTATTTATACAGGGACCGAGCGGAACAGGTAAAGAATTAATTGCACGCGCCATTCATTACAACAGTCCGAGAAAAAATAATCCGTTTATAAAAACAAACTGTGCTGCACTGCCTGAGGGATTGATGGAGAGTGAATTTTTCGGTCATGATAAAGGAGCATTTACAGGAGCTATAAAATCCAGAAAGGGAAGATTTGAAGCAGCGCATACCGGAACACTCCTTCTTGATGAAATTAGCGAAATGAGTCCGGGATTACAGGCAAAACTCCTAAGGGTTCTTCAGGAAAGAGAGTTTGAAAGAGTGGGTGAGACGGAAAGCATAAAAGTAGATGTGAGGATTATTGCGACAACAAATACGGATATAAAAGAACAGATTAAAAAGGGGAAATTCAGAGAATATTTGTTTTACAGGATAAATGTTATTCCTATTTATGTTCCACTTCTTAGAGAAAGGAAAAAGGATATTCCTTTACTTATTGACCATTTTATAAATAAATACAATGAAATACACAACCGCGAAATAAAAGGTATATCGAAAGAGGCAGAGTCGCTCTTATTGCGCCTTGATTGGCCCGGAAATGTCAGAGAACTTGAAAACAGAGTCGAAAGAGCAGTAATAATTAGCAAAGATCCAATTTTGCAGGTTAGGAATTTTCTTTTTGAAGATGATGGATTTGACGAGTTAAGCGAATTTCATTCCGAAGATACCCAGATGACACTCCGTGAACTTGAGAAACAGCAGATATTGAAAACATTAAAAAACAATAACTTCAACAGAACGAAATCTGCAGAAATTCTCGATATCTCCGTAAGAACTTTGAGAAATAAGCTTAATGAATATAAGGAGAAAGGAGAACTTGACCCCTGTTTCCTGAAGGAAAACTAATTTGCGGAAATAATGTCCGCTCTTTTTAGGAAACTTTTTCCATCTATTGACAGTTTTATAGTTTGAAGGTGGTTTGTTTATAAAATCATTACATTGAAAATATTTGATTTACGATAATTTATTTTAATTTAAAAAAAAATTATTGTATGGCATATTAATTGCTGAAAAAATATTAGGATTTTTCACTTTTTAGGCGACTGTCAATATGAAAATTACAAATGTTCCAAAGTTTATATTTGATAAAACGAATATGTCACTTTTGCATAAGGGATTAACTGCCTATTCGATGAGGCAGAAATCGATAGCAGATAATATTGCAAACGTGGATACTCCCGGATTTAGGAGGTCTGAGGTAACATTTGAAGAGGATTTGAAGGCAGCTCTTGAGAAAAAGAGAGTCAAAGGATATGTTACGCATTCGAAACATTTTCAAATTGGCAGAGTAGACATAGAGAAGGTAAAAGGAAGGTATGTTATACCTAAAGACAGAACTCTGAAAAGTGGAATGAATAATGTCGATATAGATAAAGAGATGGCTGAACTTGCAAAAAATCAGATTAGATATCAGGGCGCCTCACAGTTAATGAAAAGTATTTTTAACAGGTTAAAATCGGCTATCAGGGGAGAAGTAGTTAGATAATTTTATATATAGGAAGAAGAAATGGCAATACAAGGTTTATTTTCAGCGATTGATATAAGTGCTTCTGGTTTAACCGCTCAACGGACAAAACTAAATATTATTGCGAGTAATATTGCAAATGCAGAATCTACAAGAACAGAAGAGGGTGGTCCTTATAAAAAACAACAGGTAATATTAAAAGCGGGCAAAAGGGCACAGTTTCTGTCTATATTAAAGGAGGAATTTTTAAGGGTAAAAAGAACGAACGAATGGCATATTGATAATGATGCTTTTAGAGAGATGGTGGAAGAGTATGCGCAGGGAGTGGAGGTTGAAGGAATTTTAGAGGATGATAAACCTCCACGTCTAATATATGAACCGGATCATCCTGATGCGGATGAGAACGGATTTGTGGCGTATCCGAATGTTAATATGATTACCGAAATGGTTAATATGATGGTTGCAACAAGAGCTTATGAAGCAAATGTTACAGCTATTAGTTCTGCAAAGAGTATGATGCAGCAAGCATTGGAAATATAAACTTACTGATAAATTTCTCCTCGTACGAGGAGAAATTTTTAAAAAGGAGTTTTATTAGATGAATAGTAATATAAATCCTGTTAATACAAAGATTAACGAGATTCAATATTCCGGGGAAAAGGAAGCGTTAAAAACTGATAAGGGTAAAGAAGTCAGTTTTGAGCAGACTTTAAAGAGTTTTATAAGTGACGTTGACAAGGCGCAGAAGTTTGCCGGAGAATCAGTGGAAAAACTTTTAACCGGCGAGATTAAAGATATTCATGATGTAATGATTGCAGTAGAAAAAGCCGGCACCAGCTTTGAATTAATGATGGAAATAAGGAATAAAATGGTTGATGCGTATAGGGAAGTAATGAGAATGCAGGTCTAAATTTCTTCCAATAAAGTTAGTATCTTTGCTAATTAATAATATCTATATATAATCATTAAGAGTTTAAAGACTATGTTTGAATTTTTCAGGCAGTTTTCAAAACAAATTAGTAGTGTGTTCCAAAAGCTGAATTCTACTCAGAAGTTTGTAATCTTCATTATGTCGGTGGGTTGTGTGATTCTGATGCTTTTGTTAATGTTTTGGGCAAGTCAGAAGGAATACGTCGTGCTTTTTTCAAATCTCGACCCGAAAGATGCACAAGCTATAATAAATAGGCTTGAGGAACAGGGCACTCCTTATAAACTTGAAACGGACGGGACGGCAATTCTTGTTCCACAAGGAGAAGAAACCGGATTAAGAATCGAATATATTTCCGAGGGGATAATTTCCCAGCCAGGAGTTGGATATGAAATATTTGACAGACCGAATCTTGGCTTAACTGATTTTATACAGAAAGTCAATTACCGAAGGGCTCTGCAGGAAGAGCTTGCAAGAACTATTCGTGTTATTGAAAATGTTGACAGGGCAAAGGTTAATATAGTTTTGCCGGAAGAAGCATTATTCAGAGAAGACCAAAAGACAACTACTGCTTCTGTGGTTTTAACACTTCGGGCAGGGGCAGAGCTGTCACGTGAGAATATTTTTAGTATTGCAAAAACTATTGCGATGAGTGTTGAGGGGCTTCAAGTGAGGAATGTCAGTATTGTTGACTCATACGGTAACGACCTTTCCAAGGAAATGAACCGGGATGAGATTTATTTAATGACGGCGAATCAAATTGAAATCCAGAGTGAGGTAGAGAGGAGAATACAGGCAGAGGTAGAGTCGATGCTTAATATAGCACTGGGACCCGGAAAATCGGTTGTAAGGGTTACGGTGGATATGGATTTTAGACAGAATAAAGAAGCAACCGAGAGCTATAATCCGGAAAGTGTGGTAGTAAGAAGTGAGGATAGAACTGAAGCATCAGGAACGACGGTTGACACCGTGGGAACACCGTCGAGAGAAGAGGCTTCTATTACAAATTATGAAATAAATAAAGTTGTTCAGGAAGTTATTGATAAATATGGAAAAATCAGCAGGATTTCAGTTTCGGTTACTGTAGATACAGGCAGAACTCCGCAGGAATTGGCGAGTTTGCAAAATTCTATCGAGGCTGCAATAGGATATAATGAAACCCGCGGTGATCAGGTTAGTATAGAGCAATTTCCGTTTGATACAACGGCAAGAGAAGCTGAAGAGGCAAGGATTGTAGCAGAGAGGCGAAGAGAGATGATGGCAAGAATTTTAAGATGGTCACTCTTATCTGCAGCGGCGATAGCATTTTTAATAGTATTGAGGTCAATATTTAAGAGCCTTGATTTATTATTACCAAGACCAAAACCAAAACCAGCCATAGATATCGAGGCGGAAGCCATAGAAGAAGAAATATCGGCAGAAGCTCAGAGAAGAGGTCAGATGCTTGATCAGGTTGCAAAATTTGCAAAGGAAAAACCGGAAAATGTGGCTTCCTTACTTGCAACATGGTTATTAGAGGAGAAAACTTAAAAGATGGAAGAAATTTCAATTGAAAGCCTGACAGGGAGGCAAAAGGCTGCTATACTTATAATTGCTATAGGTATAGAATCAGCATCCCAGATTTTTAAAAATATGAAGGATAAGGAGATCGAGAAATTATCCATAGGGGTTGCTAATATGAAAGATGTTCCATCGACGATAATGGAAGCTGTTATAGAAGAATTTTATCAGATGATAATGGCTCAGGAGTATATTTCTCAAGGTGGTATAGAATATGCAAAAAACCTGCTTGAGAAAGCACTCGGACCTAGAAAGGCACATGAAATTGTTTCGAAGGTTGAATCTGCAATTCATGTCAGCGGATTTAAGCTCCTAAAAGAGGTTGACCCGAATCAATTATTAAATTTTATCCAGCATGAACATCCTCAGACTATTTCGTTGATACTTGCAAACCTTGATGCGCAACAAACTGCAGCGATACTTTCTGATCTCCCACCGGAGATCCAGAGCGAGGTTGCTTATAGAATTGCAACGATGGGTAAAATATCACCCGATTTGCTTGCAGATATTGAAGGTATAATCGAATCGCA
>JAUVVT010000186.1 GCA_030604505.1 bacterium
GAGGTGCTTCTGGTGCAGTATTATCATACGGTACTGCAAATACCTGGTCACTGAAATTACTCTCATTAAGGGAACTGTCGGATGCAGAAATTTTATAATAATATGTCACTCCGGGAGAAATAAGAGTATCTTTATATGTCGTGTTCGGATGACTTGTTATTCCAGCCAAATCGGAAGATGTCGGAGTGAATCCGCTTGTCAGACTTCTATAAATAGTATAACGCAAAATGTCCGATTCCGAATTAGTATTCCAGCTTAAATTTACAAATTTTTCACCTGCTTCCGCTGTAAGATTCTGTGGAACATCAGGAGAACTCAAATCAGTGGGAGTCACGAAAACCTGCATACTGAAATCACTCTCCAAATAAGAGCTGTCAACTGCTGATATCCTGTAATAATAAGTTGTATAAAGAGAAATATCAGTATCCACAAATGATGTATCGGGTGAAAATACTCTTCCGATAGAATCCGAAGAGGTCGGACTAAATCCGTTATATAAACTTCGATATATATTATACTGCAGGATATATCTTTCATTATTCGTAGACCAGGATAGATTTACCTGGTTGATACCGACAAAAACCGTTAAATTCTGCGGCGAATCAGGTGGAAGTACATTGTTTACCGTAATGCTGATGGTATCAGTATCTGTAAAATATCCATCGCTCGCAGTAATCACAATGCCTTCATGTATTCCAATATCATTACTGTCCGGAGTAATTGTAAGTAAACCCGTTCCATTTTCGTAATCAACAAAAGATGCAAAAGAAGGTGAATTTGAAATTGAAAGGATTATTGTGTCTCCATCAGAATCGGATGCTGAAATATTCACCTCGAGAATATCCTTTTCGTCTACGGTTTGGTCGCCGATAAAACCAAGGACTGGAGAGGAACCTGTCATTGTGGCGGATATCTTTCTTATACAGTGATTTCCTCCATCAGCGAATAATATGTCACCGTTACTATTAACGATTATTCCATAAGGGTATTTTAAATATGCATCAAGGGGGTCTTCAACATTTACATCATAGTCTCCCGTGCCAGTCTTCCCTGCAATTGTATTAATTATACCGCTGGGATTAACTTTCCGAATTCGGTTATTTAATAAATCACCAATGTATAAGCTTCCTTCTGAATCAAGTGCAATTCCCCATGGGTTGAATAATTGAGCATCTACGGCTTGACCTCCATCACCTAAGTCTCCATATTCTCCAGTACCTGCAACTGTATATATTGTTCCACTTGTATCTACCTTTCGAATTCGATGATTTTCCTGGTCAGCAATATAAATGTTTCCTTCACTGTCAACTTCGATATCAGATGGTTTATATAAGCTTGCGCTTATTGCAGGGATGTTGTCACCATTATATACCGAGTCTCCATTGCCTGCTACTGTTGTAATTATTCCTGATATATCTATTTTTCTTATCCTATGATTATTCATATCTGCGATATATATATTTCCCTCATTATCAATATCTAATCCAGCAGGATGATAAAGTTTCGCATCTACGGCTTGACCTCCATCACCGAAGTATCCAGCTTCTCCAGTACCTGCAAATGTCGTAATTTCTCCTGATATATCGACTTTTCTAATCCGATTATTACTTCTATCTGCAATATAGATGTTTCCAACACTATCAACTGCAACATCGGATGGATAATTAAGTAAAGAACTTGTAGCTGGTTTTCCATCTTCATCATATCCTCTTCCATATTTTCCTGATATAGTGGTAATAATATCTAAAGAATCTATCTTCCTTATGCGATGATTATTACAGTCTGCGATATATATATTTCCGCTAATATCTTCAGTAAGATTGGACGGACCGGATAACTTTGTAACGGTTGCATATCTACCATCTCCATCATATCCTCCCGTGCCAGTCCCTGCTATTGTCGTTATTAAATCCTCAATAATATTGGAATATGATTTTTCTATTATTATAAATAATGCAGATAGGAGGATTAATAAAAATATGATTTCAATTTTTTTCATAACTGTCGCTATCCGTTATATGATGATAATGTAATATCCAAACATTGCAATTAACATTTAAATTAAAAATAATTTTTAATTAGAAATATCAATTTATAATAATGAGTGTTTTAAAGAATTTTTAAATGGAGAAAATGAAATAGTATATTAAAATAAAATATCCATATTTATTTGATTTATATAAAGAAGCAATTAATTTTTATGATACTCAAATAAGATCAATTAAATCTATTAAAGCTGACAGTCAGGGTGAATTAATTTTCAAACAGATTTTATTACAGTATTGTTTTATAGCTAATCAGGATTTGAAAAGCATATTAAACCGGAACAACCTAGCGTAAAAGTTAAAGGCATCATAGTACATTTTTTTGATGAATCAAATCACTTAATTGGAACGGCTTTGACTGATTCTTCAGGTGAAGCAAGAATAAATCTTAAAAAATCTCAGTAATTCACGGTATTTAATTTATATTCTGTGTGCTACAGCAGGTAAAATTATTTATTTTAAAAGCTTATGAATAATTCTGGCTAATCGCTGTTTTTCTTCTGATTTCTTCACATATTTCATTAATAAACTGCCCGTTAAAATCGTAACAATCAATCCAAATACACTCGGTACAAAAACTAAAAAAACTACACTGTCATTGAAATTGCTTTTTAATGTCATAAAAACTGCGACGGAGAAAAGAACTAAACCTCCAAGCATTAAAATACTCGCAGATACAAGAGAGAATTCCCTTTGATGATTTAATACTACTTATTGATTTTAAAAAATCATTTAAATATCGTTTTTCACTTTAACGCCAAATTAGCGTCCATTCTATTAAATCTCCTACAACAATTATTATCTGATATTCCCCATATTAAAATCAAATATGAATTTAGTATGAGTTTCGGTTATATTTTAAATGAAAACTAACAATTTTTCCATTAACTGCAACTGATTTTTTGATTGTTATTTTAGGAATACGAGTTTTTGGGTTTTGATAAAATTGTCTGTTTTTAGTTGATAAAAATATACTCCGCTTGAAACGATTTGTCCTGCGTTGTTTTTTCCATCCCATGTTACATAATTATATCCTGCTTCTTCGATTTTAGAAACAAGTGTTCTAATTTCCTGACCAAGCGGATTATATATTTTGATTGTAATGTATTTTTGTTCAGGGAACTGATATTTTATAGTTGTTGTATTATTAAATGGATTGGGATAGTTTTGAAATAATTTGAATGTTGTGGGATGAGTGATATTAATTTTTGCTGTTTTTGAGTATACATAGGAACCTTCCGAGTTATTTATTTTTAATTTGTAACAATATGTTCCAATATCCAAGTTATTATCATTATAGCTATATTCTTTTAATGAAGTGGACATAGTATTTGCGTTTATAAAACCTATGTTTGAAAATCCATTTCCATCCATACTTCTTTCAATTTCGAAGCTTGTTGTTTTTGGTGCGTAATACGTTGACCATTTTAATTTAATATTATTACTGTTTTCCTGAATGCAACTAAATGATGTTAATCCTATATTTAACGTTTCAGGATTACCGAAAAAGCTTACGCCTCTGCCTGCTGTACCAAACCATTTATTCCCGTAGCAATCTTCAGCAATTGATTTAATGCTGTTATGAGCTAAACCATCAGCAGTTGTATAATTAATTAAATTTGTTCCATTAAAGCAATAGACTCCACGGTTTGTCCCAAACCAGATATTATTTTCTGAATCTTCAAATAATGAATATACAGCAGTATAATTAGGAACCGGTATTACAGTAAAATCAGTTCCATCATATTTGTATAAACCCTTCATTGTTCCAAACCACTTGTTATTTCTTGAGTCAACTAATATTGAATATGTACCATATAATGATATATTGCCCGGTGTTTTTAATTTTGTCCAGTTGTTCCCGTCATATATTTGAACACCTCCGTTTGTTCCTGCAAGAATATCTCCATTTGAGTCAACAGCTAAAGAATAAACATAGCTTGAAGTCATTCCATCACGAGTATTATATGTTTCCCAATTTATGCCGTTATATTTTCCAACTCCCCAAGTTCCGCCAATCCATAAGTTGTTATTTAAATCAAATACAGTTGAATTTATTTCATCATAGTATGGATCATTTTTTATTATCTGTTTTTCAGATTTACTTCCATCGAATTTATAAAGTCCTTTTTGAGAGGTACTTATCCAGAAATTACCCAGATTATCATTTATTATAGAAGTTATGTTCCCCATTTCTGAACTGATAAAAACAGAGTCCAGTTTGTACGTTGTCCATTTAATTCCATTAAATTTAGATAATTTTCCCCATCTTGTTCCAAACCATTTATTACCATCAGAATCGATTAGAATTGAATAAATATAATTGCCTGATAAGTTTGTATATGTATACCAGTTTGAGCCATCAAACATAGATATTCCTTCACTTGTTCCAAACCACAGAATTCCTTGTGAATCGGTATAAATAAAGAATATATTATCATTTATTAGTCCATTGTCAGTGGTATAATTTGTAAAGTTTGTGTTGTCAAATTTAGAAACACATTTTCCAGTTATTCCAAACCAGGTGTTTCCCAAAGAATCAAATGCCATAGCAGATACATTATTACCTAATAATCCATTATCAGTATCATATGTGGTCCAATTGATTCCATCAAATTTATTTACACCTTCATAAGTTACAATCCATTTATTATCTTCATTGTCAATTAAAATAAATCGAATATGATTTTCAATCAGTCCGCTATTATCTTCATCATATGTTGTCCAAGTGTTTCCGTCAAATTTTTTTACGCCGTAACGACGTGTTCCAATCCATACATTACTATATTTATCCACAGCTAAAGTGCTAATTTTTTCTTCATAAATTCCATTGTCATTGAATTTAATCCAGTGTTCTCCATCGAAGTAAAATATTCCACCGTTGTATGATTCTGCACTTGTTTTAATCCATATTTTATCTTCATGGTCAATTATCATTATGTCTATATTATTACCAATTATTTCACTATTTTCTTCGTTATATATTGTCCAGTTTGTTCCATCAAATTTGGATACTCCGTTGTATGTTGCAAACCATTTGTTTCCTTTTGAATCTATAATAATTTCGCGTACATAATTATTTGACAATCCATCTGATGTTGTATATAGTTGATTTTCTCCTGTAAATATGTTCCATTTTGC
>JAUVVT010000053.1 GCA_030604505.1 bacterium
CTGCCATATCTTCAAAGTATGTTTCGCCATTTACGGTTTTAGTTGCTCTAAATCCCTTATGAGCTTGATATTCAACCCAATTTCCCTCTTCATCATAGTAAGATTTATAAGGGTCTCCGATTTCCCATCTTCCCGTCTCTGGATTAAAACTTTCATAAGGATCCCAGGCACCGCCCACATCAACGAAAAGCGAGCCCCGGATATGCTGAAAACCGACAGGCAGGGGCCAGCCAAGAAGAAGATACTGCACCAGAGGAAATCTGAACTCCGCATTAGTAAGAAAATATTTACTTCCAATAAGGCGGTAATAATTTGCCCCTCTTAAAGGAGTTACAAACTGTGAAAAATACATATCTTTCAAATTATCACGGATCTGCCCGTCAAACCTTCTGTTCAACCAGTTATCAATTCCACCCAAATAAAAATTTTCAGGGTCTCTTCCGAAACTTGCACCTCCGCTTGCTCTAAAGGCAAATCCATAATGAGTGCCGACCTTAAAATATTTTCTTATGTCGGCATTGACAGTAGTGAAAGATAATGACCCATCGGTAGGAACACTCCAGTCCTGAATAGGACTAAAACTATTCTTTGTAAGCGGAAGACTGGTATAAACCAAAAAATTATACCGCATTCCGTCAAGGGGACTTATAGGAAAATAATTCGGTCCCCACAGAGAAGTATCATTCGTATATGATAAGGATAATTGAAAAGATTTTATTTCTTTTGTTGGACTAATACTATATTCATCAAAATAAGTCTGGTCAAGAGTAGAATAAATAGCACCGAAATCTACCCTCGAAAATCTGTTAAAAGGTCTTGAGCCAAAAACCTGAATCCCAAAGTTCCTCAATCTGAAAGGAGTCGAGCCGACAGGGGGTCCCATAAATGAATAATAACTTGTAAAATATCTTGCATCCTGAAATATCCCTATTCCATAATCTGTTCTGCGTGGAAGATAGCGGTATTGTAAAAAATAATTGCTGTTTCTCAAATCAAAGTATAAATCTGTTCCGATAAGAAACTGGTGATTCCCGAGTATATCTGTAACCTGAATAATAGTCGTTCCCTGAACTCCAAAAAATGTATCATAGCCGGCACTGCCCGAAATTATATCAGGAGAAAATTTGAGCTTATATTTCTTTATTTTGTAACCATTTTCAGATTCGCCTTTTTCAGCCTTTTCTGCTTTCTTTTCAGGTTTTCTAATGAGAGATTTATTCCTATCCTTAAGAGTCCTGTCAAAAATATATGTAGACAAATTGGCTGCCTGTGTGCCTGCCTCATCATCGAAAACAACCTGTTCTCCTGTTGATTGTTCCTTTTTGTTTTTATTTTTCGCCAATTCTTCAAAATAAACCGTATTTTTTAATTCTATTTTTTCAGAATCTATATTCAATGGATTTTTTATCATATATATATCATTTCCCATATTTGACCAGGAAACAAACATCATCTTTGAACCATCTTTAGACCAGTTTAACTGCCCGCACCCGGTTAGAACATTCGTTATAGGTCTTGATTCGTTTTTCTCAAGATTCATAAGAAAAATATTTGTAATTCCATTCTTTGTAGAAGTATGGGCAATTATATTTCCATCCGGAGACCAAACAGGATAATCTTCATCATATTCCGTATCAGTAATCCTCTGCATATCTGTTCCATCTTTATTTATTGTATAAATATCTGTTTGGCTGTATTCAAAATCATACATCCTGAACTTGTCGGAAATCATTTCTTTTTTTGTATAATCTCCTCTGTCGGATACAAAAGTGAGCTTTTTGCCGTCGGGAGACCATGATGGAGATTTTTCAGAAAAAACGTCATCAGTTATCTTTCTTAATTCTTTTGTTGAAACATTATAGGCATAAATATCTGAAAAACCGTCTTTATTTCCTATAAAAGCTATTTCGTCCCCGTCTGGAGACCAGGCCGCGCCAAAAACCCCGTCAAGTTCAAATTTAAACTGTTTTGTGGTTTCATTTTTTACATTAACAATATAAAGGGCATCATTAGCGCCGCTTTTTGCTGAAAGGGCAATATATTTCCCGTCCGGAGACCAGCTCATACCGGGAGAGAGTATATGCATCTCCTCAAAATCAGCGGTTTTCTGTCCCCTGATAACCTTTGATAAGATTTTTCCATCTATCGCAGACATTATGTATACATCAAAATGACCGCTCTTATCAGAAAGAAAAGCTATTTTATCCCCTTCCGGAGACAATGCCGGACTTATATTGTAATAATTCTGCATTTCTTTGTGGTCGGTAAGTCTTTGCGAAAACTCTTCCGGTTTCTCTCTATCAGCAATATCGGGCCAATATCTCCTGCGGGCATACAGAGCCCACTGCTCTATAAGTTCTTTATAATCTATACCTATTGCGGATTTTAAACCCCTGTCAACACTGTTAGTCTGCTTTAATTTTCGGATAAATTCACCTATCTTTTCCCTGCCATATTTATCTTCTATAAAATGAAAAATAAAATTGCCGCCCCAATACGGATTATAAATCTGACCCTGATTTTCAAGATAGCCGTTTATAGTTGCATCTCTATTGTACGTATCCGTCCGGACATCCCATCCGGTAGATTGAAACTCGGCAATACCTTCTGCAACCCATAAAGGCATCTGCAGTGTAGATGCGGAGTATATAGAACTTGGAAATATTCCGCCAAAAAGAAGGTCATAGTGAACAGCATGAACCATTTCGTGATGTATAACATGACGGAAAGCACTATATGAACCTTCAAAGGGAATTGTAATTCTGTTCTTGAAACTTTCTGTTACTCCCCCGACACCCTCTTCCATATATTCTTCAATAACATTAGTCTGCTGAAAATCATTATGTGAATTATAAACAATAATCGGAACCCTCCGTTTTATTTTATACCTCCAATCATTTTGAATTTGAACTAATGATGCCTCCGCCACCTCAGCGACAAATTCTGCGAGCTGCTCTCCACCTTTATAAAAATGTATATCAAAATTGGAAGATTGAATATAATACCATTCAAAACTTTTATATTGAACTTTATTCTTTCCAAAATACTGCGCTGACGTATTTTCATAATAAACAGTAATTAATATGAGAGCAAATATAACATAAAATCTCAAAATATATTTCATAAGTCCTCCAAGATATTAATTCTCTAATAAATATAACTAAATCTTGTTAAAAGAAGTTCCTGTATAAATAATGTTTTAAAATTTAAAAATAATTTGAATTAAAATCAATATAAATATAAAATTTAAACAAAAACAAACAACTAATTTTTCTACTTATCATAAGTAAAAAATTCGGAATCACTTCTAAATTTATATACATTCATTTATCAATTTTTATTCCATTTACATTATTAATAGGTTGTATATGTGCCTTTTATGTGAGTGTTGTCAGCAATGCCTTTTCGTTCGTAAGACCAATAAATACATATTATTATATTACCAACACATCAGGATGAAGCTTTGGGACTATAATGTAATCCATCCATAAAATATACTAAAAATGTAAAACACCGAAATAAAAACTATTCATAAAACTTAAAATTTTTAAAAAATGGTGCCATAATTTCTTTAAGTAAAAGTAGTTATATGCCGTTTTACTAAAGAAGTTATAATTTTTGCCGATTATATAAATGCGGCTCCATTGAATGACACTATTCCAAGGAGAGGTGAAATGTCAATAGGAGAAATAAATAATGTTAAAATTATTGATCCATTGATTTTTAAAACTAAGTTAAAATTTATTGTTGATGATCAGGTGAACAAACAGATTGTCAATATTGAAAATAATAAAGTTGTAAGAGAAGTTCCACCTAAATATACTTCTCAGATTCTAAGAAAATTATATGGATAAATCTTAAAGACCGGGACAATAAAATATAGAAAATTTAAAGAATCATATAAAATTAATTTAAAGATTCCTCAATAAGCAGAATATACCCTTTTTTTATCATATCAAAATTTCAATCATTTCAGTTCGTAATAATGCTCTTTTAATTTTAATAAAACATTTGTTATTAATAAATATTTTTTTTAATTTTAGTAAAATTTATTTTTATTCATAGAATATTATGTTTAAGCATAAAAAAAAAATAATATATACACTTCTGATAATCCTGATAATCTGGAAATTGATTGTAGCAATTAAACAGGGGGGAGACCTTGAATCATACTTACGTGCAAGCACACGGATTATTGAGAATAAATCTTTATACATAGAAGAAGTAGTAGCCTATATCTATCCTCCCCTGCTTGCGTTTGCTTTAATCCCACTGAGCATTTTAAATATTACTGCGGTAAAAATTTTCTGGTTCTTTTTAAATATTTTCTTTATTTATGTTTCTTTAATACTTTTATTAAAAACAATTGACTATGAAGGCAGCAGCACCTTTAATTTAGGATTTCTCTCAATACTTTTTACTTTACAGTCTTTTATGAATAATTCAAATCTCGGACAGGTCAATGTTATAATACTGCTATTGTGTGTGTTAACCTTATATTTTTTTGTAAACAAGAAAAACCTGTATGCCGGCATATTTCTTTCACTGGCAATAGTCATTAAAATTACACCTATTTTGTTACTTTTTTACTTTATCTTTAAAAGAGAATTCAAACTTACAGCTTATACATTTCTCGGCATTTTATTTTTTCTTATTATTCCTTCAATAGCATTAGGATTTGGCGGGAATATTGATGATTTAATTCAGTATACAAAAGTGGCACAAAATATCACCGATACAACCCATTTAAACCAATCATTATATAATGCAATATTTCATTTCCTGAGTCCCGTTCCGCTTTGGAACAATATGACAATAAATATAGCAAATCTCAATGAGTTCCAAATAAAGTTGATAATATATACAATCTTTGGTCTTGTTCTACTCTTTTTTGCATTTATCTTCAGAAATAAAATAACAGACCGCCGAAGTTTAAATATTCCGATAGAATTTTCAATCGTATTAATTTTGATGCTCCTTTTTTCAATAGTAACACGAAAGGCGCACTTTGTTACACTTTTTATCCCGCACTTTTTTTACATATATTCCCTTTTGAAATTCAAGAACTTACCAAATAGAAAATCTGTAATTATTTTATTAATTATTTCTTTTGTTCTAAATACATTCACCGCTCAGGGGTTTATCGGCAGGGACTTATCTGATATTATGGATTCCTTTTCCGCCAAAGCATTCGGAACAATAAGTCTTTTAATAGGATTGGTTATTATAAAGAAATCTTTTCCGACAAATACTGATTAAAATTTCCTATTTCGTTAAATTTGATATTTCAGTCTCATTTTTTATCAAAAACCGCACTTTTTTGAGAATATTTTATCAAAAATTCTCACTTTTTATCATTTTTTATCATTTTTTATCATTTTTTATCATTTTTTATCATTTAAAAAAATATTCATTATCTATTGTATTTTAAGTATTTATTAGTATTTTTTAGCTCATTTTTTATCAAAAATCAAGGTTTTTTTTAACCACAGATTTCACTGATTAAGAAATAAAAGTGCGAAATAGTTATTATTATAAATAACTTTATTTAAATATAATAAAATATATCGGCAATGTCAAGGATTATTTTAGTGTTATTACGAATTTATTAGAAAATTTCTACAATTTTTAAAAAATCAATAATTTGGTTACATATATAAGAAATTTTATGAATTATTCAGGTTAAGAATGTTTCTTAGTTCCTTTAATTTTTGTATTTCATCTTTATTAAAAAATCCTGCAATCTTTAAAATAAAAGGAAATAAAAGAAACACCGCAATCTTCAGGTATGGTTGAAAGGCAGACGGGGCAAAGTATCCGATGAAAAATGATAAAGCGGTAATTATGATAATTTTCAGTATTCTGAGATATTCATACTTAATCGGATAAATTTTCTGCAACACGATAAATATCAATAAAACCATAATAAAATATGAGACTGCCGTTGACAGCGCTGCCCCCATAATTCCTATCTTTGGTACAAATATAAAATTCAATCCGATGTTTACTAATGCAGAAATAACTGTGATATATGGCAGATAAACTGATTTTTTCTCTATGTATATACCTACTATAAAATTAACATATAAACCATAAAAAATGTAAGACAGCATAACCACAGGGACAATTTCGACGCCCTCCCAATAAGCAAACTTGAAAAAATGTGCCCCGCCAATTTCAAACTGAACAAGGTCTCCTGCAAATAATGATATTAGAAGATACAGCCATGAAATCAAAAGAAGAAAATAGGTCAAAACTCTTGCATATATTTCTTTAGCATTTATATTTTTTGCTGTGGAGAGAAAAAACGGCTGCCATGCAAATCTAAATGCGGCAACCACAAGCGAAATAACCATTGCAAGTTTATAACTGGCGCTGTATATTCCGACCAGCTCCCTTCCAAGCATATTTTCAATAAAAATTCTGCCTACCATTTCCATTGAAATCAGTGATATTCCGGGTAGTATATAGGGCAACCCGAATTTCATCAATTCATTATAAAAATCCCCTGAAAAACTAAATTTAAACTTTTTTATCATTACCGGCGTCAGTATGAGGAGAGTCGCCATAGAAGCGATGAAATTACTGATTAAAATACCTTCCACGCCTTTTTTTAGAATAACTACCAAGAATATATTGAGCGAAATTGTTATCAGAACATTAATGAATCTGATGCTGACAAAACTGATTGATTTCTCTTCGGCACGAAGGACAAGAAATCCCAGAAGACAGATTGTGTCGAAAAACAGTATCCCGCTCGACCATTTGAAAAATTTATAATATGTCGGGGAATTAAAGATAATTAAGGAAAACCATTCTGAAGAAAGAAAAACAATAACTGAAAAAACAATAGAACTAAAAAGGAGCGAAATAAATGCCGTTGAAAATATTTTTCTTCTTTTGTTATCTTCTTTTTCCAGAAGGTAAAATCTCAGGAAAGCAGAATCAAAGCCATATATATAAACTACATTCGCAAATGCGAGAAACATAAATATCAGAGCATAATCACCGAATTTGCCTGTAGTGAGGAAATTTGCATAAACCGGAAGGAGAGCAAAACCGACCAATCTGGTCAGCAAATGTCCTGTACCATAAACAACAGAATGCTTTAAGAGTCTTTTAATTTCACTAAACATCTATTTTTTACCACAATTTTGCATAAAAGAATTAAAATGAGGCAAAAATGGGTGCTGATTCACCCGGAAGGGAGAAATGTTTTTTAATAAGTAAATTTTGAATATCTTATCATTTTTTGTAATCATATATGAATTATCAATAAAAAAATTTATTTAAGAACACCCTCCTGTCATTCCGAACTTGAAAAATGTTCAGGATTTTCGGAATCTATTGTTTATTTGTTATTTAGATGCTGAAACGAGTAGATCCTGAAACGATACTGAATCAAGTTCAGCACAGGTTTCAGGATGACAGGTTTAGGTTATTTCAACTAAAGCTATATATAATAAATTTGCCAAAGTCTTGACGTATTATTAATGTCAGGAAAAATAAAAGTTTTTTTATGAAGTATTTAATAAAATTGCAGTTATTTCCATCTTCGGACTTCGGATTTCATGTCTTTTTTGAATCCGCGGAATGTTTTACCCCTTTCTCTATCACTGTCGATAAGATTTTTGATTATCTGAAAGACATTTTTACTTGCTTCACATCTTCTGTACTCAAGAATGAAGGGCATCATCTTTTCTGAAGAATCTACGACGTGTTGGTCAAACTCAATATGTCCTAAATATTGAACCTCAACCTTTAAAAATTCCTTTGCAAGCATAATAAGCTGGTTCGCCTCGGCAATCTGATTTTTTCTTCTTACCTTATTCATAATAAGTCTCGGTTTAAAATCGTTCAGACTTTCCTTCATCATATCGAAACATTCTTCACTTGTGCTTTTAACCAGTTGAAGAAGCTTCCCGACTTCTAATGATTTGTTTTCTTCAAAAAAATTAGCCTTATCAATTACTTCCTTTATAACTCCGTTGTTTTTAGTAATAAGCGATAATTTTCTCCAAACTACATTTTTAAGAAAAGAATATGTATCGAGTTTTGCGTTTGGTTCCGGATTACAAATAAGTATTCCCTCTTTTGAAATATTAAAAAAGTCTACGGTGTTGTAGCTCGTTCCTGCTCCGAGGTCGACTATTATAAATTCTCCATCCAGTTTTTCCAGATGTCTTATTAATTTCATTTTCTTTTGGTAGTGAATATTTGCAAGTCCGAGAATTTC
>JAUVVT010000231.1 GCA_030604505.1 bacterium
AGCAATTGCTGCTGTAAAGCAGAATGATACGACTGTGTTTGAAAACGCCGGATTTATAAGGGATTTTATAGACCGTGAATTTATTTACAGGGTGCAGACGCCCCAGGGTTTCAGAAAGGACTTGATTCTTAAAGCTTTCCAAAAGGCATATAAGGATGGATTTTATGGAACTGATGAGTCGTCACTGGTAGTGAGGATGGGTGAAAAGGTCAAGATAGTTGAAGGGTCATATAACAATATAAAAATTACATCACAGGATGATTTGTATATTGCAGAGAGAATTTTAGGAAATATTGCCAAATAGAGGGAAGGAATAATGCGGATTGGAAATGGTTATGATGCACATCGTTTGAAAGAAGGGTGTAAACTGATTCTTGGGGGAGTGGATATAGAGTTTGAAAAGGGTCTTGAGGGATATTCAGATGCAGATGTATTGTCACACGCTATTGCCGATGCTCTGTTTGGTGCTGCAAGTCTGGGGGATATTGGAAAGTGGTTTCCTGACTCAGATGAAAAATATAAGGATATTTCCAGTATGTTATTATTGAAAAAGGTTTCAAATACTTTGTCGGAGCAGGGGTATCAGATTGAGAATATTGATTCAGTTTTGGTCCTCGAGAAGCCAAAAATTGCACCCTTCACAGATAAGATAAAAGATAATATTAGTCAGGCATTGGGGATTGAAAAAGACAGAGTTTCTGTAAAAGCAACAACTACGGAGGGAATGGGATTTGAAGGAAAAGGTGAAGGGATTTCTGCTTATGCGGTTGCTTTGTTGAATGAAAAATAACTTAATTCTTTCAAAGAAAGTAGGGTTAAGGAAAAGTTATCTTGAATGAACTTATATTGTTTTTTAAGACTATTGATAAGGTTTATGTTTATCTGATATTGTTTTTCAGCTGTTATATTGAGAATATTTTTCCTCCGTTTCCGGGTGATACAGTTGTTGTTATTGGAGTATATTTGGCAGTCATCGGATTATTAGAATTCAGTTATACTTATATAGTTGTTTGCATTGGAAGTATTTTGGGTTTTATGACTTTTTACTTTATCGGGGTTATGTTTAAAGAAAAGGTTATAAAAAAGAAAGAGAGAGAATCAAAGTTTTTTAAAAAAATTGAGAGAATAGAGATTTGGTTCAGGAGATATGGCTATAAAGTAATCCTGGCTAACCGTTTTTTAGCCGGAGCAAGGACTATGGTTGCATTGACTGCCGGTATTGCTGGTATGAACGGCAGAAAAGTTTTTTTGGTGGCACTGCTTAGTGTTGTTGTATGGAATGGAGTACTGGCATATTGTGGTTATCTATTAGGTGAAAACTGGGGTGTACTGCTTGAATATATCAAGAAATATAACTATGGAGTTTTTGCGATTATAATTGCGTTAATTATTGTTTATTTTGCATATAAATATAAAAAAAGAGGAAGATGGTTCGCGTAAGATTTGCCCCCAGTCCGACTGGGAGTTTACATGGAGGTAACTGCAGGACGGCCATTGTAAACTGGATATGTGCTAAAAGAATGAACGGAAGATTCATTCTGAGGATAGAAGATACGGATGTTGAACGTTCAACAACTGAATCTGAGAAGGGGATACTGGATGATTTGGAATGGCTCGGTCTTGGCTGGGATGAGGGACCGGATATGGGTGGTGATTATGGACCTTACCGCCAGTCTGAAAGGCTTGAAAAATATAGACATGAAGCAATGAAATTGGTGAATGAGGGAAAGGCATACAGATGTTTTTGCACACAGGAAGAGCTTGAGAGTGAGAAAGAAGAACTTCTTAAAAGTGGACTTCCGCCTAAATACAGTAGGAAATGTTTAAATCTCTCAAAAGATGATAGCAATAAGTTAATGGCAATGGGTAAGGATTTTTCTGTTAGATTTTATGTTGAGCCGGAGGATATAAATGTAAATGACCTTGTTATGGGAGATATTGAGTTCAAAAGTGATGTTTTAAATGATTTTATTATACTTCGTTCAAATGGAAGGGCTGCTTATAATTTTGCAGTAGTAGTGGATGATATATCGATGGAGATAACCCATGTGATAAGGGGAGGAGACCATCTGCCGAATACACCCAAGCAGATACTCATATACAGGGCTTTTGATAGAAATATACCTGAATTTGCTCACGTACCAATGATTACGGGGTTTGACGGCAACCGTCTCTCCAAAAGGGCTGGAGCTGTTTCTGTAAAAGAATACAGGGAAATGGGGATATTGCCGGATACTCTGGTAAACTTTTTAAGCCTTTTAAGCTGGTCTTCACTTTCCGGAGATGAGATACTTTCCATTGAAAGGCTTATAAGTGAGTTTGATTTAGACAGGGTTTCAAAAAGCCCGGCGGCATTTGATTTCAAGAAATTGTTGTGGATGAACGGTCATTATATCAGAGGCTGTGATAAAGAAAAATTGACTGAACTTATTAGACCATATTTTCATAATAAAGATTTTGATAAAATCGAAAATTTACGTGATATTGTTGATGTAATATATGATAATATTGAATATCTTTCGCAAGCACCGGAGAAAGCGAAGATATTTCTTACTGATGAAGTGGAATTTGATGAAAATGTTGATAGAAGTATAT
This sequence comes from bacterium, assembly GCA_030604505.1. Taxonomy (GTDB): domain Bacteria; phylum SM23-31; class SM23-31; order JAUVVT01; family JAUVVT01; genus JAUVVT01. Next base: position 2,596 of record JAUVVT010000231.1, read on the forward strand.
TAGAAAAACCTGAATCTAAAGACTTGTTATCACAAGTTTTAAAATCATTAGATGAGATTGATGATTTTTCTGAGGAGAATATAGACAAGTCTTTAAGAAGGTTATTAAAGGAATCAAAGATAAGTACAAAAAAATTCCTTCAGGTTTTAAGGTTGGCACTTACCGGAAAGGAATCCGGACCGGATATAGTTAAAATAATTAAGGTATTAGGTAAGGAGAAATGTGAAAGGTTTTTGATTTCTAAAAAAGAAAATAAATAGACACCTTTTTTGAAAAAAGGTGTCCCCAAAAACTTTAAAATTAAATATTATGGCTATAAAAATATATAACACGTTATCAAAAAAGAAAGAGGAGTTTGTTCCTATTAAAGAGGGTGAGGTAGGTTTTTATTTGTGCGGTCCCACTGTTTATGATTATTTTCATATCGGGAATGCAAGGGCATGGGTTGTCTTTGATGTCATAAGAAGGTATCTTGAGCATAGAGGATTTAAAGTAAAATTTATTGTAAATATGACGGATGTTGATGACAAGATAATTAACCGTGCAAATGAACGCGGTGTTTATCCCGGTGAAATTGCTGAAGAGTATACTAAAGCGTTCTTTGAAGACTGTAAACGATTGAAAATAAAAGACGCAACCTATTATCCAAAGGCGACCGAGCATATAAAGGAGATGCAGGATTTAATTGCATTGCTTCAGGAAAAAGGGTATGCTTATGAGTTAGATGGGGATGTTTATTTTGAAGTTGGAAGTTTTTCAGAATATGGCAGACTTTCGGGGAAAAAAATAGATGATTTGATTGCAGGATACAGAGTAGAGCTTGACGAGAGGAAGAAAGATCCGCTTGATTTTGCTTTATGGAAGAGTGCGAAAAAGGGTGAGATAAGCTGGGATAGTCCCTGGGGAAAGGGCCGACCCGCCTGGCATATTGAATGTTCGGCTATGTCTATGAAATATCTCGGAAAAGATTTCGATATTCACGCCGGTGCCGAAGACCTTATTTTTCCTCATCATGAGAACGAGATTGCTCAGAGCAAATGTGCGAATGACGGTAGATTTGCTCATTACTGGATACACATAGGGTTTTTAAAGATTAATAAAGAGAAGATGTCAAAGTCGCTGGGAAATATATATACGGCACGGGAGATTCTAGAAGAGTTTTCTCCGGAATCTTTAAGACTGTTTTATATGCAGAAACATTATAAATCTCCAATTGATTTCAGTAAAGAGGGGCTTTCTGATGCTGAGAGCGCTGTCGGGAGATTAAAAAGATGCTATATTAAGTTAAATGAGATTTTGGATAAATATACTGTAAATGATGATTTAACAAATATTAATAATAAAGATGTAATTCAGAATTTCAGGGAAGAAATTATAGAAGCTATGGATGATGATTTCAACTCTGCGGCAGCTATCGGGAAGGTTTTTGACCTTGTTAAGCTGGTTAATGAAAAAATCGAGGATGAATCATCTATAAAAAATGAAATTCATTTATTAAAAAATGCAAAGGAACTTTTCGACCAGATAAATATGTTTTTTGATATTATACCTTTAAGTTATGAAAAATTGTATGATTCTGCAAAGCTGGTGGAACTGCTGTTAAATATAAGAGATGAACTGAGAAAGAAAAAAGAATACCAGTTAGCCGATAAAATCAGGGATGAAATTGAGAAATTGGGTTATATAATAGAAGATGGTTCCACAGGAACAAGGTGGATGAAAAAGTAGAAGTTTTTTTAAGATGATGCTGCAAAAAGTGGATTCTCGCTTTTCCGCCCGAGGCGGGTAAACAGATCAGCCTCTGGCTGACGCGGGAATGACATATATTAAATTTGAGATGGTGTAATTATTCATTTTTACACCCCCCTATGTCCCCCTTTTTTAAGGGGGACATCAGAAGAAGAATACTACTAAAGGATTGACTTTAGACTTTTTGTCATGTAATCTTAAAAAAAGAGACCACAAAATTAATATATAAATTGCCCCTCATGTGAGGGGCAATTTAATTGGAGCTAAATATTTTATAAATAGTAGACTTTTAATTATTTTTTAAAAAGGGAAAAATTTTAATCTTAAAATAAAATTATCTTGCATGAAAACTTTATATTTATTACATTAACAGTTTATAAAATATAATTTGGAAATTTGCTATAAATATATA
>JAUVVT010000219.1 GCA_030604505.1 bacterium
GCGGGACTGCAGCGATTTGAAACGCCGGACCTTTATTTTAACAAAGCTGCCGCTTTGGTAATGTTAAATCATTATTCGGATGCGATTCCGAATATAAAAAAAGCCCTGGAATTAAATCCAAATCACTCAAAGGCATTAAATCTATTAAATCAACTGAGTCGAATGAAAAAATAATCTGTTTCGATGTTTTTTTAAGTCCAGATTGGAACAGCACTACTTAAATATTCTTCGAAGTCTTTTTTTTCACAGTTTTCTTATCCTTATCTTCTTTTGGGATTTCATCTTTTACCTCTGTGGATTCCTCCTTAGGAAGTTGATTATAAGCTGATACAATAAGTCCGGTCGAAAGCGGATATGCAAGGATTAATAAAACCATCCCCAAAGGTCCCTGCTGTGCACTTAAAATCCCAAGTATTGCAGTTGCTATCAAAATGAGAATAATGTGTTTCCAGATGTTGTTATTTACAACAAGATTGTAGCTTTCTTTCATCGCCTTTGCGGCATCCATATCTTTATCGGCTATTAAAAGAAGAACATACATCCATATAGTAAATATTAATAGCCCGGGGAATATCAGGAAAATTGAACCAATAGCACCGCATACCGCAGGTATATAAAATCCTATCAAAAGAGAAACAAACCGATTGAAGTATTTAAACAGGTCATCGAACTTTGGTTTTTCCTTATTTTTTATTGAAGATAAAATCATCATCAGTAGACCGGCTTGAAGTGGTCCCATTAATATAAATAATGTAAAAACTCCCAGTGTGAGCACAATTATTGAAGCAAGAATAAAGACTAGGAGGTTTTTACGGTACGCCTCAAGACTTTCGTTGAAACAAAGTTCAATATCAAATGATGCTTTGTTATATGACATAATTTTACCTCTCCGGTATAAGTTATATATTTTTCAAAAATATATTAAAATAAATCAAGTATATCAAGACTTTTCTAAAAAAATTCATAATATTTTTTAAATGATTTAAAAAATGTTTATTAAAAAATCCTTGAATCATAAAAATTATATAAATATATTTTAAAAATTATTGTAAATTACTTACGTTTAATATTTGAGATTTGGTTTCAAAATTTTCCAAAAACAAATCCATTAACAAATGAAAGGTAAATTAACAATGAAACAGTTAAAGTTTTTTGCAATCGTCTTATTATTTTTGATATTGTTCAATTCTGTGCCGTCTTCTGCGTATGTGAATCTTCCGTCAGTGATAAATGATAATATGGTTCTCCAGCATAGTATAAAGGTACCAATATGGGGAACTGCTGAACCGGATGAGAGAATTACAGTAACATTTAATTCCCAGAAATTAACTACCACAGCTTGTAAGGAAGGGAAATGGAGGATAAAATTGAATCCGATGGAAGCCGGGGGTCCTTTTGAGATGACCATTTCAGGAAATAATACTATCACTTTAAGAAATGTTCTTGTCGGTGAGGTGTGGGTTTGTTCCGGGCAGTCCAATATGTGGTGGCCCGTTAACAGAGCTGCCAATCAAGAGCATGAAATTGCCAACGCCAAATATCCGAACATCAGACTTTTTACAGTAAAGAGAACCATAGGCGAAATACCTCAGAAAGATGTTGAAGGCAGTTGGTCTGAATGCAGTCCGGAAACAGTCGGTGATTTTTCGGCAGAAATCTTTACAAGTCTTTGGATGTGCCTGTTGGATTGATACATACTTCCTGGGGAGGGACACCGGCTGAAGCATGGACGAGTCTCCCGACGCTGAAGTCTTTTCCCGATTTTGACAAACTGCTTGACCGCTGGGGACAAATTTTCCTTGACTATCCAACTGCACTTGAATTGCATACAATGAAACTAAAAGAATGGGAAAAGACGGCAGAAAAGTTAAAGCTGGAGGGGAAACCTGTCCCACGTGCTCCCCGGTCGCCCACCGGTCCGGAGCATCCTCATAGACCTTCCGGTTTGTATAATGGAATGATAGCTCCTTTGATTCCTTATGCAATTAAAGGTGCAATCTGGTATCAGGGAGAGTCAAATGCCGGCAGGGCTTATGAATATCGTTCGGTTTTCCCGACTATGATTCGTGACTGGCGCGATAAATGGAGACAGGGGGATTTCCCCTTTTTATTTGTGCAGTTGGCAAACTATCTCCAGAAAAAACCGGAACCTGTTGACGACGAATGGGCGGAGCTCCGTGAGGCACAGTTGATGGCTCTTTCTCTGCCCAATACCGCTATGGCAGTGACAATCGATATCGGAGAAGCCGATGACATTCATCCGAAAAACAAACAGGATGTGGGACATCGTCTGTGCCTCGGGGCATTGGCTGTTGCCTATGGTAAAGATATTGTCTGTTCCGGTCCAATATATAAGTCATCGATAATTGAAGATAATATGGTTCGTATAAGCTTCGATCACGTTGGTGGAGGATTGAAAGCAAAAGGAGCGAAGTTGAATGGATTTGCAATAGCCGGTACTGACCGTAAGTTTGCTTGGGCAGATGCAAAGATTGAAGGTGATGAGGTTGTTGTTTGGAGTGAAAATATTCCAAATCCGGCAGCAGTAAGGTATGCATGGGAAACAAATCCGGATTGCAATTTATATAATAAAGAAGGACTGCCGGCATCCCCGTTCCGTACAGATAACTGGCCCGGCATGACGGTGGGTAAATAGACAATAAATTATTTCTTAAAACAGTTATTATAATTTTCTTTCCCACAGAAGTATCTGTATATTCTGAGTATGTCATTAGGTGCAAAATTTAATTAAACGCTATTGATTTTTATAAGGTACTATAGAGATAGATTTAAATTACCACATTAAAAAAGAAGGAGTCAATACAATGAAGAAGATAATAAAAACCAGTTCGGCACCTGAACCTGTGGGTCCATATTCTCAGGCAATCGAGTCGGGTGGATTTGTTTTTGTATCGGGTCAGGGACCAATCAACCCTGAAACAAATCAGCTTGTTCAGGGAGACATCAAAAGCCAGACAAGAAGAGTCCTTGAAAATATTTTTGAAATACTAAAAGCAGCGGAGCTTACTATGAAAGATGTTGTGAAAACAACTGTATTTTTGACCGATTTGAATAATTTTAAGGATATGAATGAGATATATAGTGAATATTTTGCTGAGGGGAAACCGGCAAGAAGTACAGTTCAGGTTGCAAGACTTCCTTTGGACATCAGTGTCGAAATAGATGCTATTGCAGTTAAAAATAAATAATATTTACGGATAGGCACAAAGTTACAAAAGCACAGAGGCACAAGGGGGGAGGATTATTTGCGAAGTACGGTTTGCAATTTACGAATAGGAAATGGGAATTAGGCAATAGCCAATAGGGAATATGGATGATTACCGGAAAATGTTAATTTAACAAATCGTAAATCGTAAATTCTGTGTTTATGCGGTGAAAAAGTTTAAATAAATAAGCAATAAATATTTTTAACGTTACTTTCAAGTTTAAATGGAGAATAAAATGAATAGTAATATTAAGTCATCTCGGGAAAGTATAGGATTCAGCAGGAGGAATTTTTTAAAGACTGCTGCAGGTGCGGCAGTAGTTTCCCCTTATATTATGCGGTGCAAGGGAAGCACTACCAGCAAAACCGGTAAGAGGAGAAATATTGTATTTATATTAAGTGATGACCACCGCTTTGACGCTATGGGTTTTGCGGGACATCCTGCTGCTAAAACCCCAAATATGGACCGCCTTGCAGAAGAGGGAATCTGGTTTAAAAATGCATTTGTCACGACCTCACTTTGTTCGCCGAGCAGAGCTACGATACTTACGGGTCTCTATGCCCATAAACACAAGGTTCTGAATAACAGTACTCTTATTGAAAAGGGAACACCGACTTTTCCGGAAGAATTCCGGAAAGCCGGATATAAAACAGGATTTATAGGAAAGTGGCACATGGGCGGCACAAATGATGAACCAAGACCCGGATTTGACAGGTGGGTGTCTTTCCGCGGACAGGGACCATATTTCAATCCGACTTTTAATATTGACGGAAAGCATGTCGAGAGAGAGGGATATACTACTGACCTGATTACCGAGTATTCCGTTGATTTTGTGAAAAAGAATAAGGACAAGCCATTCCTGCTTTATATGTCGCATAAGGCGGTTCACGGAATGTTTGAACCTGCGCCGAGGCATAAAGATAAATTGAAGGATGTAACGATTCCAAAAGCAAAATCGTTTGCCAATACCGAGGAAAACTATAGAGGAAAGCCGGAGTGGGTACGGAAACAGCGAAACAGCTGGCACGGAGTTGACGGAATGTATGACAAAAGAATCAACTTCGATGAATTTTACCGCCTGTACTTTGAATGTCTTATGGGACTGGACGATAGTATCGGAGTCTTATACGATACACTGGATAAAGAAGGTCTGCTGGAAGATACACTGATAATTTATCTGGGTGATAATGGCTTTATGTTTGGGGAACATGGATTAATTGACAAAAGAGCAATGTACGAACCATCAATAAAGATTCCATGTATTGCACATTGCCCGGCTCTTGCAGAAGGCGGTCAAATTAGAGAGGGGCTTGTTTTGAATATGGATATTGCCCCGACACTTTTAAATGCGGCTGGGATTCCTGTACCATCATCAATGCACGGGCGTTCGTTCCTGCCTTTAATAAAAAATGAACCAACACAGTGGAGGACAGAATTTCTATACGAATATTTCTGGGAAAGGGCATATCCACAGACTCCGTCAGTCCTCGGGCTGAGAACCGACCAGTACAGCTATATGCAGTATCACGGTATCTGGGACCTTAATGAACTGTACGATATTCAAGAAGACCCCGACCAGATGGAAAATCTTATGGGAAATGTCCGGCTTACGACC
>JAUVVT010000341.1 GCA_030604505.1 bacterium
CCCGCGCAGATTAGGTTCTCGAGGGGCAACTTCCAGGTTTTCAGGATATTCACAAGCTCTTAAATACAGTTTCAGCGTTTCTTCAGGCGTTTTGGCAGCTTTTGCCAATCCAATATTTGCCTCCATATAGGCATTATGGATAGTGTAACGTCCTTCCCAGTTATGGAAGTGATGAGTCAGGTAATAATTTAGCGCCTTATTATAATCACCTGTCTTAATCATCAAATTCAACATAGAAGTCAATAACTCATCCCGCTTTTCTACAATTTTTATATTCTTTTTTAAAAACGAAAGTCTTTCTTCGGGGTCTACATCTAATTTCTCTTTAACTTGATCCAATTCCATAAGAATTCTCGAATCCTTCGGTTTCAGCTTAAATGCTTTTTCGTAATACTGTTTTGCCTCTTCCAAATCCCTTCCTGTACGGAAGAAACTCAATCCCAGATTACGCCATGCCCTTGCATTCTCGAGGTCAAATTCTACAGTCTTCTGCCAATGTGAAATTGCATTATCTACTTCTCCTATTCCTGCATAAACCAGTCCCAGATAGTACTGCGCTCTCCCATCTTTTAAATCATATTTCAGCGCTTCTTTAAACACTTCTAAAGCCTCGAGACGAAATGGAAAAACATAATTTACCAGCATATCCTGTCCTGCCTTAAAATAAAGAGCTGCATCTTTCTTTCTGCCCATTTTACTCTCGAAGTAACCGATGTAATAGCTTATTAGAGCATTATCCTTTTTATGTTTCTCATTATATTGTTCCAGAATTACTGCTGCATCTTCGTACAAACCAGCATTTGAGTAATTGCAGGCAAGTTCTATATATAACTGTGGATTATCCCGCAAGATTCGGTTCAATTCATCTTTTAATGTTTTATTATTTTTACCCTGCTTTTTTAATGATAAAATCAACTCATTAATAGCCCATGGTTCTATTTGGTCTAATTTTAAAGCATATTCAGCTGCCCGTTCAGCATAGACAAACTCTCCATTCAATCTCAATGCAGCAGCCCTGAGACACCATAAATATTGATTAAGAGAATTAAACTCTATTGCTTTATTTGTATGTTCAACTGCTTTAGCGAAATCACCTTTACGAAGATCCAAGCTGGCAATTTGTTTATACCCATTTGACAAGTAATCCTTAAAATAGACAGACCGATAATAATGAGTGTAAGCAGATTCATAATCTCCCAGTGCTTCTTCGGCAACAGCCCGCAAATAAAAAAGTTTCCCGTTATCCGGGTCGCGTTCTTCAGCAATGGTCAGATGCTCGAGCGCTGTTTTATATCTGCCTCGTTTAATATCCAATTCTGCAAGAGAGATACGAGACCGGGAATCACGAGGGTCTCTCTTAATCGCTTCAGTAAAATAAACACGTCCGCGATTAGGATTTCGGAATTTATATTTGATGTCTCCGGTATGCCAGAGTTCATCATTAGTCTTAATTTTTTCAGGTTCATCGTAAACCTTGGCAGGTTCAGGCAAAGACAGTTCTTCAAGGAATTCCGGTGTATAGGAAACCAATACATTTTCGTCTTTATCTAATAAACTTAATGTAAAATTTTCCTGATTTTCTGATGCATCACGAATTTCCAACTGATTAATAAACGGTTTGGAAGGGTCTATATTCAAAATTTTTTCAAAGACCGTTTTTCCATTTTGGGTTAAACGAATTTTACCGGGATTCATAACACTCGTGGAATAGACACCAATTTTGACATTGTTATCTTTGAACTCTAAATTCAAAGCACCGTGAATATTTGCCTGTTTAAAAGGACCTATATCACGTGCCGGATAGAAGAAATAACTGAAAGACTTTACATCACCGGGTTCAATCCAATGATAATCGGGCTGGTTGTCAGAGTATGCTCCTGTCTGCGGTTCAAAATAGGGTCCCTGCCCTTCGGTTAGAATAGGTTCCCATATCCGACCGGAAGGAGATGTTCCCCATGTCCATAGTTTCTTGCCCGGGATAATATATTTATTTCCAGTAATTATCGTGCCTGCCTGTTTTTCATGGTCATAACCCCCAAAGAAATCACTCCTTTCCATTGCAAAATAGCTCGAAGCATTTGGGATATTTTTCCACCACGACTTGTCAATCCCATTATGGAGGGGCCAATGCCAGAATTGATGTTTGCCATGCCCAGCCATTAATCGCGTCGGGTAGATTGCTTGATAGTTATCATTAGCATTCACAGCAGTGGTCGCCCACATTTGAAAAGAATGACAAAGCGGTGTAGGATTTTGCAATCGCACTTTGGCTTCGATTACACTCTTGCCCGGGTATAATGTCAGCCCAATTATCCACCGCATCCTGAAAACCCACTCAGTCTCGCCAACCCAGACAGTTTTACTGCCATCATCGTTTTCAACTAAACGGTAACTTACAGGACTGAAACCCGTAGGTCGATGCCCATGAGGGAAATTCCATTCTATTCCACCAGAAATCCACGCACCTGTCATTCCGACAAGTCCCGGTTTGATTGTGGGCTGCCAATAAAAAAAATTGTAACCATTGGTTTTATCTTCAGCACCATGTAGACGGCCCCCAATCTCAGGTAAAATAAGAACCTTGACAAACTCATTTTCCAGCCAGCACGCTTTGTAGGTCTTGCCAACCTTATCGTTAGTCAAAATTTCTTTTAATGGATAAGGATAAACAGGAGACCGGGCTGAACTCCATGAAAAGGTGGGATTAACCTCCGGCGGTCCTATTTTCCAGGTCGGGATTACTTTTGATTCTTCCCAAACCTTTACCTGCCGGGCATTCAAAGGATAGTATAGTAAAAACGAAACCAATATTAAAAAGAATATTTTTTTCATTGCAAATTCCTCTCAAATTTTTTTATTTTCTTCTTATATAAAAAGTAAGTAAAAAGAGTTTTGTCTATGCCTCATTCAAAGTTTTGCGTTAAATGAAACATATTTTTGTTAATCGGACTTACTATCTAACAACGGGTCATCAACTTTTTCCTGCCATTTTGCCAGCTCTTTGCGGATTCGAGTTAGTTGTTCAGAATAATTTGGGTCAGCCGAAAGGTTATTTAACTCCCATGGATCATTTACCAAGTCAAATAATTGTGTTGTTTTCTTTCCATTTACATTATATTCGATTAATTTGTAGCGATTATCACGGACCATTCTCTGAAACTCTTTATAGGCGCCGAAAACAGAATCACGAATCTTTTTCTTATCTCCCATCATAAGAGGAACAAGACTTTTTCCTTCCACTGTTTCAGGTGTGGGGATGCCGCAAAGCTCACAAATAGTCGGGAAAATATCCGATAGGTAGCACAATGCACTGTGCGTTTCTCCCTTAGGCAAACCCGGTCCGCTGATGATAAGCGGCACACGCATACTATGTTCATAAAGATTCTGTTTGCCCAACAGTCCATGCTGACCAACAGCCAGACCGTTATCTCCGGCAAAAATAATAATCGTATTCTCCGCATGTCCACTTTCTTCCAGAGCTTTCAGCACACGACCGATTTGTTCATCAAGATGCGTAATCATTGCATAATAACCCGCAATATGTTCCCGCACTATATCAGGAGTTCTTGGAAAGGGCGCCA
>JAUVVT010000112.1 GCA_030604505.1 bacterium
CCGCCCATAGCAGTCGACCTGGAACCAACAGGAATAATCAGCTCCAGCGCTCCACTTGTCCCCCTGCGGCTGCTGTTTCCTCCAAAGAGATTCCCAATACAAAAAAATAATGTGAATAAGATAAATAATACTTTTTTCATAAATTTCAGTTTCCATGAAAAAATTTCACAAAAGTTACTTTTTTTAAAAAAAAGGTAATCAATCCAAATAATCCGTCTATATGGAGCCTACTTTCTTTTTAAAGAAAATAGGCTAAAATACATTTAGTTTTTCCTTTTCAATAAATACAGCCATTTTGCCGATAATTTCTCCGATACCTTCTGTCTCGATGTGGTATATATAGACACCACTTGCGGGCGCCAGCCGATTTTCCGTAAGTACATCCCATATAATTATTGAGGTAGAAGGGTCATCCTTTTCCAGGGTACGTATTAACCTCCCGGCAAGGTTGAATATACGTATTTTGCACTTTGCAGGAAGATTTATAAACTTAATTATCCTGTTAAATTGAGTAAGCTCGTATGATGAATGACCGAAATAAGGATTCGGAACTACTCTGATATCTTCAAGTCGGGATTTTGCCAGTTCTTTGTTATCAGTTATAATCTTTGGTGTAGAAAATGTAAAAATATCATTTTCATCACTTGGATTGCTCCAGTTAAACCTTATAATATCCCCCGTATCAACTGCAATCGAACCCTTTTTTCTTTTGAGCCAGATTATATATAGTATATCCAGTTTATCTGCATCGTAGAGAATATTATTCGAGACATAAACGGGGTCGGGGGTATCCTGATAGGTGCTTGAGAATATGAAGATTATTTCCCACCCGCCGTCATCTGAAGTTGACGGTGTCCATTTTCTGTTTTCTGTCGGCGAATTTTTATTCTCGCTAAATGCACAGTTAAGCTGTCTGTTGCTGATAGGGTCCCAGACTGTAAACGGCACATCCACAAACGCCTTATAATTGAATGAAGGCTTATCTCCTCTTAAGTAGAGGTATGCTTTTTGAGTAACGACATTGCTGAATTTTATCTCGACAGGGGAGAATTTATCTAAATCGATATTCGGATTGAGACTGCTCCCGAAGAAATTAATTCCGAAATCAGCACATCCTTCAAAAAATCCGTCTCCCCATTCAACCGGCTCAATTCCAATGGGCCAGCTATTCGGCTGGTCTACGTATTCTACACTATTCAAACCCTGCTTATCACTTCCCTGCACAATAACCTGGATTCCATCGACAACATTATAATGTTCATCACCCGATTTATTTGTCTGATGCAAAAGAACCTTTTCTGAGGTTGTTATGTCCATAAGATTCCAAACTGTTCTTATCGTATCGTTTCCGATAATTTTTAGTGACGGTAATTTTTCAAACTCAACCCTGTAATCGTGGCCCGTTACTTTTGTCGGGTCAACAATCTTAACTTTAACCGAATCAGTACTTGGTGCACGTGTTTGGTCAATCTTAGAATAAACAGGTAAAATTTCAGATTCGATAACGGGCGTAAGGTCAACATCGGAGATTGATTTCTGGGGAATTATTTCGATTGTTTTGTATGCATTTTCGAGTGTTTTTGGTTTACCATTCGGATTATAACTGAAAGCGGTAACAGAAAAATAATAACGTTTTCCGTTAATGAGCTTCCCGCCTAAGATTTTGTCTCTTTCTATTTCTATGTACTGTTTCAGTCCTGTGTCGTTTCCATATTGAACGGGCTTATTAATAACAACCCCGGATTCAATGTCATACTGCTCGTCAAATATCATTCTGATATTATTCTTTTTATCAAATGTTGCGATTCTCTTCCAGGGTCCTGCAATAGATTCTCCCTGATAAACATTATATCCTTCAAATTCATATCCCGGTTCGCTGTACTCTTCGGACTCGGAGCCCCAGCTGATTACCAGTTTTCTGTCAAGTTCTGCAACGTTGACCATAGGTCTTTCCGGGGTTGATGGGAGGTCAAAGTTTCTATCGAATGCATCCTGTGCAAATGTGTCATAAAATTTCAATGCCCTGATACTTGTAAGACGGTCTGAGCCGTCCCCGATGATTATACCGGCAACAATCTCCTGTGTGTCTCCCGGAGCAAATGTCAGAGGTCCAGCGCTGAGCATAAATCTCCGGTCGGCAGGGTCGGTATCAATCCATCCTTCATTTGTAGTTGGGTCACCCGAACAGACAAATCTTGTTATGCGGTTATCAGTAGGGTCAATTACAAGAGACCCGTCCGAATTCAGCCCGCGCATATAATTATAAGTTTCATATTTTGTTCTCGGGTCTGTTCCGTTAATGTATTTGTTAAAAGAGGTCATCGGCATAATCTCGCCATCATCACCCCTTGGTCCTTTGAAAAAATCATACCCAACCGCAGGAGGGGAATTCCCGTAGATTTCATCATTATTTGTGGCATTATAACAATATCCGAGACTCAAATCCACATCGCATCCGACGAGGTCATCATCGGCACCGCCAAGGTCGGGGTCGCTCCATAAGGATATAAATGTATCCTCAAGGATATTATTTCCTTTGTTTATAATTAAGAATTTTAGAAATATTATATTATTCAAGGGACCTTTTCTTGCAAATGCAAATGTTGTCTGCTGTATCTCAATACCAAACGGGTCGGAGTTGCCGGCATTATTCGAGTGATAACTTGGGTCAGCATCATTATAAACAGCCCAGAGCGTCTGGTCGCCCAGCACCAGCGGATTCCCATTCTCATCGACAGGTGCACCGAGTTCTGAGGGCCAGTTTGCCCAGTTGGGATTTTCCGGTCCATCTCCACGGTTGATTTTATATACCTTAAAACTCGGATTATCCGGAACGAAGGTGCCGTCTTCCATATTTCCGGGCGCAAACTCCTGTGAGAATTCAGCCACACACGCTCTTATTTCTCCATCAACCCTTGCTCCTATCCAAAGTCCGGATGCAAAAACAGCGGTCTTATTAGTTCCCTTAGGAAATATCAAACCTGATTTGCCGGTGGGGATATTCCAGGCAAAAGAACCGTGATTGGTAACATACATCTCCACATTATTGGTATCAATCTTTGAAGTATTATCAATATCAAAAATTTCAGCAGCCTTTTTAAGGGATTCATCGGTAGCATTTTTCCTTTCACCTGCATAAGTGGAGAACGAAAAAACAGATAGAATAAGAATAATTGTAAATAAATTCCTGGTCATAATGATATTTTTATATTTATATGATTTGTAGCTTTATGACAGTATTGATACCAATAGTCAGCAATATATATCCTGAAACAAGTTCAGGATGACAGGTATGTTATTTCAGGATGACAGTAATAACACTTGTCATTCCGAACTTGTTTCGGAATCTTCTGTGTACCAATCCATAAGTTGTATATTGATATTTCCATCGACATACTTTTTACTTTTTTATTTACCTATTTATACAAAAATAATGACCGTACAAACGGAAATTATAAAATTTAACCATTTTTTTTCCGCCAGAGGCGGAACAGCCTACGGCAGAAGTTGCTTTTTGTTTCAAAAGAAAGTAACAATATCAGCTAAAAACTAATTAGAACACCAAATCTTAATAATCTTGGGATATTATAATTATTCGGATTTCCTTCTTTTTCGAGATACTTTCTTTTGCCTTCTTCCCCGAAAGTGTCGACAAATTCTTCTCCGTTTGATGTAACCAGCCAGCCGGTTGTTTCCGGGCTTCCTGTTGAAGTATAGACATCAATAGCGTTCTTTCTGTTAAGCAGGTTCTGCACCCACAAATAGAAATTAAGATTTAGTTTATAAAAAGAGACGACCTTGTTTATTTTTGAATCTATCTGGAATGTCCACGGACTGTAATTTGAGTTTATCGAACCAGACGGCCGTGAAGAAGTACTTGCAAGTGTAACTTCATTATAAGTATATGTGGGAGTATAAGGGAAGCCGCTTCCTGCCGTCACAAGAACATTTAAGCCGCCGTCTTCGAGCAGGTATTTGCCTAAAAATCGGGGACCTGTATTTTTGCCCCACCGCACATCAATATTCATCGATAATTTATGCCGCTGGTCGAAATCAAGCGGAGCTGTGAGCTTCGGCTGTTCACTCCCTGTCCATGCAATATTTCTCTGCGATATTTCACTTGAACCTGTCCCCTCGGCAAAGGACAGACTGTATGCCAGCTTGCCCGAGATATTTTTTATCCTTCGGAGTGTTACTCCGAAATCAAATCCCTTTATTGTTCCAAAATCCGTATTGCGGTATGAATCGAATGAAAATTTTTCTCCCCTGATTCTGCCTACCTGAACAAGGTTTTTTACATCTTTATAATAAACAGCAGCGTTAACCCTAACGTTTTCTCCAAGCTGGTGGGCAACTCCTGCTTCGTATGCCGTAGTTTCTTCCGGACTCAGGTTCGGATTGCCAAACGGGAAAAAATATCCCCCAAATGGGATTTTAAACTCAAGGTATTTATAACTTACATAAAGATGCTGGAGATTCGGCTGTTGAAAGAATTTACCATAGTTAAAGTGAAAAACCGTTCTGTCCGTAATGGGAAATCCGACACCAAGACGCGGGCTCACCTTATTTACTATTTTTGATTTAGAGAGGTCTTCGGGGTCGAGTTTTGAATCATCTCCGAGAGGTTTTTTTTCATTCAGCAGTCCTTTTGTATCAGGATTTATATGGTCAAATCTTAGACCGGCATTTATCACCAGACCTTCATATTCGATTTTATCCTGAATATAGAAAGAAGCGGTAAAAGGGTGTTTTGCACCGTCTAATCCGCTGTCAAGATGCTCTTCACCTGATTCATTATATCCATAAACATCAAGGTCCTGATACTGTCTCACGTTTCCTTCGACGACGTTGTAAGGTGAAAGATGATGATAAAATCTCAATGTATGCCTCTGAAAATCGAATCCGGTTTGGAGTTGGTGATTCGGATTTATCTGTGATGTAAAATCACCCTTTAGTCCTGAATATGACGATTCTCTGTGGCGGTAATCATTCCACAGATTGCTTTCATCCTCTATAGTTCCCGGGTCGTCACCCAGATAAAACAGCGACTCATCATCAAACTGGCGCCCGAGCAGTTCTCTTCCGTAAGCTTTTAGGTCTTTGAAATATATCCCATCGCCCGTGTAGTTCTCCGTATAAAAACGGTTAAATGATACCTTGTAAAATGAATTCTTGCTCAAGCCATGGGTAAGTCTGAAATATAAGGAATTATTAAAGTTCTCGGATTTTGGAGCATGAGCGAGATTATATTTATATCTGTGAATGTATATATCGCTGTTATCTTTTGAGCCGAGAGTAGCAAATTCTCCCTTTATTGCATCCGTGATATTGGCATTCAACTTTACCTGCCAGTTGAATCCATCAATTGAATTGTGAGGGAGCTTTCCTCCGGCGGTGGCTCTCGGATATCGGTCGTCAATATTTTTGGCTTCACCGGATACAAAAAACAGCAGACGGTCGTTCCCCTTTTTTATCGGTCCGCTCAAAGAAGAAGAATAAATATTATAGCCATAAGAGGAAGAACCAGAGAATTGGTCGGTAATCGCCTCAAATGAACCGTGATAATCCCTTGTTCCTCTTTTTGTGATAACGTTGACAACACCGGACATAATCTTTCCGTATTCGGCATTAAAACCGCCTTTTATGATTGAAACCTGGTCAATGGCACTATTATTAATTGCGGTTGAAGAAACACCTGTCAAAGGGTCCTGCTGGGAAAATCCATCAACGTAATACGCAACTTCATTAGCCCTTCCTCCCCTGATTGAAATGCTGCCTCCTCCAAACTCAACAACACCGCTCTGTAAAGTAACAACACGCTGATAACCCCGTGTGGGAAGATTCTGTATTTCTTCACCTGTTACAATTTCCACTGATGCGGTCTGGTCCTGCTGGATGAGAGGCCTTTCCGCCCTTATTACTACAACTTCCCCCTCAATTACCGCAACCTCCATCTCGATATTCAGCTCCGAAGTAAAATCGGGAAAAACCTTAAAATTTTCCACGTTTACATTCTTATAACCTACCATTGTGGCAGTAATCTTATAACTGCCCGCCGGTACATTTATAATGAAATATTTCCCGTCCTCACCGCTTGCAGCACCGAGCGTTGTTCCCTCAACCATTATATTTACTCCGGGAAGACTCTCACCTGTATTCTTGTCCTTTACGGTTCCAACAATCTTACCGGTCGTAGCTGAATAGAGCTTTACATTATTCAATAATAAAATAATTACAAATAAGTTAATCAGATTTTTCAAACCAACATAATCCTTAAAATTCATATTATTTGTTGCTAAAAAACTTTTTCTCGTACGAGGAAAAGTTTAGTTTAAAGTTTCTTTGCTTACTTTCTTTCCCAAA
>JAUVVT010000085.1 GCA_030604505.1 bacterium
GCTGAAAATAACTTTTCATCGCCTATAAGTCAAGTTTGTAAGTTTTTTACATTAACCTGATATCATTAATAATGAAGCGTATACTTCCGATTCCCTTTTTTTGTTCTTGCTTCTTTTATACTCGTTACTATATTATTCAAATGCTTATCTGACATAAACCATGTACTTATCAAGGATAATAGTAATGGCAAAAGCAATTTGGGGACTTGAAAGATTCAGCCTTTTTAAAGGTCTAACCGCGAATGATATTCAGACTATCACACAAATTGCAAACAAGACAACATACGAAAAAGGCGATATTATAACAGATCAAAACAGTAAAGCAAGAGATTTGTATCTTCTCATAGAGGGGAAAGTTGATATAATTTCCCCCAACGGTATTCAATTATACAGGATAACAACCGGGGAAACGTTCGGCGAACTGGCATTGACTAAGAATATAAAAAGAACGGCGATCGCAGTAGCCCGTGAAAAAAGTGTTCTACTTGTTTTAAGTATGAATCATCTCGAAAGCTTCGGCATTGAATATCCGGGGATTTATAAAATCCTTTCCGATAATATTGTAAACAGCCTTGGGATAAAACTCGCGCTGGAAAATAAACTTATTGAACTCCTTAAATCAGAGATAATAAAAAATTTAAAGAAATAGAAATCATTTTTTTCAATTATAATAAATCTTTTAAATGGTTTTAAATAACCTTTATACAACTGATGTAACTATGACAAAAAATAATAACTGTTTTCAAATAACAACACTTATAACAATATTCGCAATTGCCGTTGCGATTTTTGTACAATTTATTGCTGCCCCCTGCGTTTCTGCGCAAACAAGCCATCTCGCGAACGGCATATCATTTTATAACAGCGGACTTTTTGACGAAGCGTTGGACGAGTTCAGAGCGGAAATCGAAATAAACAGGCATTGTCCGCTCGCGTATTATTACGCCGCTAAAATACGAATCACAAGAGAGCAACATTCCCGGGCTATACAAAATCTTGAGGCGGCAATCAGAGACTCCTCGGGTTTTCATGACGCGAACGGGCTTCTCGCGGTCACACTCCAAAAATCGGGATTCAATCCGGAAGCTCTTGTCGAATGGAATAAATTTATTAACGCTGCCGGAATCATAGACGGCAGTTCCGCGCCGACAGTCGATTCAATTATGCTGCCCGACGAATATCATAAACTGCTTCAGCTCGAATCTGAAAGAAAACGTCGTGAAAAAATTCTTGCGGATAAAAAAGAACTGGAACACATCGAAGCCGAAAGAATCGAAAATGCACGTTTAAAAGCCGAAAAGGTCAAAGCCGACAGCCTTGAGGCACTAAGACTTGAACGGGCGAAAAAAAATACGGGAGAAACACCTGCTGCGCTTGAGATCGCAGACACTATAGAACCTTACGTTGAGGAATCTCCGAATACTGCTTCCGAGCTTCCGTCCGGTTTATCCGATGAGGATAATACGGCTGCGGAAATTGAATTACCTTTTGAAGATTTGACACTGCGGATTAATTCAAGCATCCGTAAAGGGGTATATGCTCTTGTTATTGTATTATTTATTTCAATACTTTTTATTCTAACCGCAGTTTATTTCACCCGGAAGAGGAAAACTGCCGCTGAAGAATCAAATTTTTCAGAAGAAGTCGAAAGAATAATAAATGACAGAGAATTCGAGCTCAGTGAGGAAAAATCCATTCGGGAGTTTGAGGCGAAAAAAAGAGAATTATTACAAATTGTTCAGCCTCGAGAGAAACAGCCTTCGGATGAATACCCGGAACAAACCGAACCCCCGGTTATAGAGAGGGAGACTGTCCCGCAAGCGAAAGAAGAATATGGAGCGCAAAATGTTAATAAATCAAATGTAACTGAAGAAATTAAAGCGCTTGTCTCACGGCTTTATCGTGAGGGCCATACTGCGGAAAAGATTGCACAGATTGCAGATTTATCTAAAACGGAAGTTGAACTTATCCTCGCGGTCAGTGAACACCATTTGGATAGTATTATTAGCGATATACATAAAGAGGATGAAGATTCCATTGACAGCGACCAACTTGTAAACGCTATTCATGATCTGAGTTTGGAGGGCGCTTCGACACGTGATATAGCAAAAAAACTCAATATTTCAATAAGTGAGGTTGTACTGGCATATTCAATAATTGAAAAACAGTCAAAAAACAGTGAATTATCGTGATTTTTGAACAATAAAAAATATTTTTTATCTTTTTGTCGTTTTTTTCGTTAAAATAAATTATATTTACGAATATTATTTCAATTTTTTTTAAATAGGTGATTAAATGTCCTGGTTTGAACAGATGAAGAAAACGTTACATATAGGCCACCAAAAAGAAGTGCCGGGGACTATATGGTTGAAATGCAATAATTGCGGAGCTATATTGCTGAAAGAAAAGGTTACCAACAATCTATGGGTATGCAGCAAATGTAATTATCATCTTAGAATTACTCCAGACGATTATATTTCTTTGTTACTTGATAAAGGCACATTCTCTGAAATCAACGGAAATATGCGGGATGTTGATTTTCTTCATTTTGTTGACACCAAAAAGTATTCACAGCGCCTAAAAGCAGCCCGTAGTATTACCGGTGAAAACTCGGCGATTAAAACGGGAAGTGCGAAAATATTCGGCAGACAGGTTGTTATCGGCATTATGGATTTCAGATTTATCGGCGGAAGCATCAGCTCTGTTGTCGGCGAAAAAATAGTAAGAGCGATAGAACATGCCATCAGTTTGAAATCTCCTTTTATACTAATAACACAATCCGGGGGCGCCCGCATGCAGGAAAGCACAACCGCTCTTATGCAGATGGCGAAAACCGCAGCAGCTATCGGCACCCTTTCCGAGGCAAAACTTCCCTACATTGTTGTTTTAACCAATCCGACAACCGGAGGATCCACAGCGTCCTTTGCCATGCTTGGGGATATTCACATTGCCGAACCGAAAGCGCTTATCGGATTTGCCGGGCCAAGAGTAATTAAAGAGGCTGTTAAATGTGATCTGCCTGAGGGATTTCAGAAAAGCGAGTTTCTTCTTGAGCACGGTTTCTGCGACCGTATTGTTTCACGTAATGAAATGAAAGACGAACTTTCCAAGATGTTATCTCTTCTTATGGACTGATTGTATTCTGACAAATTCGGTATTTCATAAACCACTAATAATGTTTCCCAAAGAAAAAATATGATGCAGAATAATTAACGGGTTGATATTCCTCCCCCCTATCTTATTCAAAATTCGGGCAGGAAACATTGAACTTACCCGTGAATGTATTCGGCTGATGATTTGATAACAATTTCATATCCGTCTAAGGAGAAAAATAATGGAAATATCCGCAGCAATTAAAACGAGCAAAGGCGACATACATCTAAAGCTCTATGCCGATCAGACACCAACCACAGTAGCGAACTTTGTCAATCTGGCACAAAAAGGATTCTATAACGGCCTCGGTTTTCACAGGGTTATTGAGGATTTCATGATACAGGGAGGCTGCCCGCGAGGTGACGGCACGGGCGGACCGGGATACATGTTCGAGGACGAATTCGCTCCGGAGCTCTTTCACGACCGTCCGGGGATTCTCTCAATGGCAAACGCGGGTCCCGGTACAAACGGCAGCCAATTTTTCATCACCCACGTTCCAACTCCGTGGCTTGACAGCAAGCATTCCGTGTTCGGTGCGGTAGCGGAAGATTCGGACATGGATGTGGTCAACAGCATTGTTCAGGGTGACGAGATAACAACAATTGAGATTACGGGAGATGTCGAGGAACTTCTGGCATCGGCAGGCCCGGTTGTCGAAATGTGGAATGACGCGTTAGATGAAGCCGAACACTGCTCCTGATCAACATTCCGGAAACGATATTTTTTTAAAATTATATAGAGCCTCGGCTCTGTTTCATATTGACTTAAAGTTATCAAATTGTTATTTTATGGGCCGTGCGCCAATAGCTCAGCTGGATAGAGCAACTGCCTTCTAATATCCCCAAGCAGTTTATCACTAAATCCATATAATTCAGCATATTGTAGTAATAACAACCACTTAACCCGTGGACTTTAAGGGACAATAATTCCTTATTTTCTACGGGTTTTCATTTTTTCCCGACAGAGAGCCGACAGAGAATTTCCATACATTGACACATTTCTTCCGTCTGATATACTATAGATATACGACTGCCCGCCGATACTCTTCACAATAGTAATCCTGCATAATTCAAATTCAATAAATGCCGATTAACACGGCCTTATCATAGTGTGCAATCATCGTCCTTTTACTTTCAGCAAAAAGGACAGCCCAATCTCTCCGAACGCCTTATAATCACAGACTGCTTTTCATGAGATATTGGGCTGTCCTTTCCGGACAAGATTGCACGTAATAAATAATAATATGCCTCGAAATCCCAACGCCAAACGCAGACTGCTCAAGGCACTCTACGACCTCAAGTTTGCCACAATATATAATCTCGCCTTCGATAGCAGGGGAGCGACCAAAGACTCCTGCCTCGTCGGCACCGGACGCCATATCGCCCAACTTGAACAGGACGGCCTGGTCATGCCGGTGCGGAAATACGGCTATCTCCGTGACGAACGATACCGTCACACCTTCTGGCAGGTGACGAAAGAAGGCGCTCAAGCCCTGGGTTATGAGCAATACACGTCGATAGGCCGGAAATCGGTTCAGAACTTTCCTCACCAGTTCGGACTGATTGATGTTTTGTGCGGCCTGTATTTTCCGTTCAGGGACGAGTATGATATAATGATAACATATCCGTCCACAGCCAATTCCCTTGACGGCTACAAGCCGGACGCTATTGTGAAGTATCGGCACAAGCTGGACAACAGGCAATACGACTTCATCCTGGAGTTCGAGCGGACACGGACACCGAGGGCAATCTTTGAGGAAAAAATAAGGATGAACGAGAAGATTAAGAATTTTCGGAAATTCGGACTATCCAAACAAACTAAGTTCTTATATGTATTCACCACAGAGAACTTTGATGTCACGAAGCGGCCAGTGGAGTATTCTGAATATCGGCCAATGATCCGGAGAGTAGAGAAGCAATTTGGACAACTTTTACGAATGACCGGGAAACTACCTGACCACCGGTATAGGTTCGCACTTCTCCATCAGTTCAAGGAGTTTAACAGGACAGTCTGGTTTAGTCCTAATGGGCACAAAATGAAGATTATAACTTAAATATGAACAATATGAATAAACACATCAAAAAATTTCTTCTGTGGTTTTTAGGCCATGCTTTTACTGTTTTTTCTTGCGTTTCAATTATCGTTTTAGGTATGGGAGCCGTTGCTTATTCAAGCACAAGCACGACTATCGGAACTAATATAAGCACAGATGGAAATTTAACTGTGAACGGCAACGTCGGGATTGGGACAACCACGCCTTCCGCCCTCCTTTCCGTTAATGCCCCGGCGGGCAGTGCCAGCATTATAGTTGGTACTTCTACCGCCACGAGTTTTATTATTAATAAAAACGGGTATGTGGGGATTGGGACCACAGCACCAGACAGCAAGCTGTCGGTGCTGGGCACAGCGACTCAATTACGGCTAACCTATGCCGATGGTTCTACTTACACCAATTTCTTTACAGATGTAAATGGAGATTTACATATTGAACCAAGCGGAGGAGATGTCTTTATGCCTGGAACATTATCTCTTCCAACAATCACAGAAGGAAGCGTTCTCTTCGCTGGCACCAATGGAGCCTTGTCTCAAGACAACTCTAACTTTTATTGGGATGACTCGACCAAAGTACTTTCTGCATCAGGTTTAACTGCAAATGGGGTTACTCTTTCACGAGTGCACGAAGTTCGTTGTATGGGAGATAGTTTAACAGCAGATGGGAGATATCCTTCCAAGCTTAATGATTTACTTGGTATTTCATGGGTAGTAATAGACAAAGGTATTTGTGGTCATGAAACTTCGCTAATGGTTCCTCGTTTTGCATCAGACATATTAGTTGATGGTGCTGAATATGTTGTAATATGGGGAGGTATAAATGATGTAAATGGTGATATTTCTGCTGCAGACATAGAAACTAATCTTCAAGCTATGTATACAGCCGCTCATAATGCTGGATTGAAAGTAATATCTATAAACATAACTCCATTTAAAGGATGTGGTGTTTGGTCTTCGGATAGACAAACTGTGTTAGACACAGTTAATACATGGATAGCAAATACAGCTGCTAATGTGGATTACAAAATTGATATGTATAGCCTTCTTGAAGATCCAGGTACGGCAGATACATTGTTGGCTATCTATAGTTATGATGGATTACATCTTTCTGCTACCGGATATGAGTTGGTAGCCACAACAATCTATAATGAAGTTGATTGGACTTTAATTCCACGTAACCCTATTGATTTGGTTGATATGATAAACATGAGTATAGATAATTATTTTAATCCTTATAATTCTAATCTATTTATTGGAAAAGAAGCTTTTAATAATGCTAATGGACTATACAATGTAGGATTAGGATATAAAGCAGGATATAATAATAATACTACTGGAGCAGGAAATGAAGGAGATTATAATATCTATCTTGGTTATGCGGCAGGTTATGGAGCAACAGCAGCAACTAATAATACAGGACACGATAACTCTTTTGTAGGTTCTCGGGCTGGTTATCTTAATACCACAGGATACGGTAACTCTTTTGTAGGTTCTCAGTCTGGTTATCGTAATACCACAGGAGCACTAAACGCTTTTATAGGTTATTCTTCTGGTTATTCTAATACCACAGGAAGTGCCAACGCTTTTATAGGTTATTCTTCTGGTTATAATAATACTACTGGATATGACAACACTCTTATAGGTTTTAAGGCTGGTTATTTCAATCAAACAGGAAATGATAATGTAATAATAGGAAGTTTTGCAGGAGGGGCAGGAACAGGAGGAGCAAATAGCTTTAGTTATAATACCACAATTGGTGGTAATTCAGGATATAAAATAACAACAGGAAATAATAATGTATTCTTAGTATTTAGAACAGGATATAACCAAACCACGAACTCTAACCTTCTAATTATAGATAACCAAAATAGAGGAAGTATAGCAGAAGAAGCATTGAGTTCTTTATTATATGGTTCTTTTAATAC
>JAUVVT010000237.1 GCA_030604505.1 bacterium
CAGATACTTGCACTTGCCTCAAATGCGAAAACCTATAAATTAAAATTCGGTCACCACGGAGGGAATCATCCGGTAAAGAATTTGTCAACGGGCGAAATTGAGATAACCACACAGAATCACGGGTTTGCGGTTGACCCGGATACGATGGAGAAAAACGAACTGGAACTGACGCATCTTAACCTGTATGATAAAACGGTCGAGGGGATGAGATGTAAAGAAAAAAATTTCTTTTCGGTGCAGTATCATCCTGAAGCCTCACCGGGTCCCCACGACAGCAGATATTTGTTCGGGGAGTTTATTAAGTTGATTGATGGGTTTGGGAAAGGAAGAGGGAATAGGCAATAGGGAAATAGAATGATTTATATTTATTGGTTTTATAATTGAAAAAAAAGGTGTGTTGGTAACAACACCAACACACAGCTTAAAATGATTGAATTAGATTATTCTTTAATAATTGAAGCAACTGAAGAACCCGACTATTTTGGATTTTACTCACCGGATTTAGAAGGATTCACCGGTATAGGGCATTCTATTGAAGATTGTTTATATAAGGCAAAATGGGGAATGAAAGAACATATTAATCTACTCAAGGAAAAAGGACTGCCCATTCCCCGTAAGAATCCGAATCCTAAGATTATTGTTCAAAATGAGCAAAAATTGGAGACTGTTTAAATTTAAAAATTATTGATTTACTCAAGGGAAACATAATATGCCAAAGCGAACAGACATTGAAAAGATATTGGTTATAGGTTCTGGACCGATAGTTATCGGTCAGGCGTGTGAGTTTGATTATTCAGGAACGCAGGCTGTTAAGGCATTAAAGAAGGAAGGATATAAGGTAATTCTTGTTAACAGCAATCCTGCGACTATTATGACTGACCCGGAATTTTCCGACCGGACGTATATCGAGCCGATTACGTGGGAGATAGTTGAACAAATCATAGAGATAGAACGACCGGATGCACTGCTGCCGACACTCGGCGGGCAGACGAGTTTGAATGTGACTGTTGAGCTTTCTGACAATGGAGTTCTCGATAAGTATGGTGTTGAGCTGATAGGGGCTAAGGTTGATGCAATAAAGAAGGCAGAGGACAGAGAACTCTTTAAAAAGGCGATGGAGGAGATAGGGCTTGAACTGCCGAGGGGAGGAATAGCAAGAACAGAAGAAGAGGCGAAAAAGCTTCTGGATGAGGTTCCATTTCCTATAATAATTCGTCCGGCTTTTACACTGGGTGGTATCGGGGGGAGTATTGCTTATAATATCGAGGAATATACAGAGTATGTGAAATGGGGGTTAAATTCGAGCCCTATCAGTGAGATTGCTGTGGAGGAATCAGTCATCGGCTGGAAGGAGTTTGAACTTGAGGTAATGCGGGATTTAAATGATAACGTTGTTATAATATGTTCGATTGAGAACTTTGACCCTATGGGCATACATACGGGTGACAGCATTACCGTTGCACCGGTGCAGACTCTTACAGATATGGAATACCAGCGGATGCGTGATTATTCGATTGATGTTATAAGGAAAATCGGAGTGGAGACCGGGGGGTCAAATATTCAGTTTGCCGTTCATCCGGACACCGGTAAAATGATAATAATTGAAATGAATCCTCGAGTTTCTCGGAGTTCGGCACTGGCTTCAAAAGCGACAGGGTATCCGATTGCAAAGATTGCAGCACTTTTATCTGTGGGGTATACATTGGATGAAATTCTTAATGATATAACCGGCTCGACGCCCGCTTCTTTTGAGCCGACTATCGATTATGTTGTGGTAAAGATACCGAGATGGGATTTTGAGAAGTTTCCGAATGCCGATAAGAAGCTGAATACACAGATGAAAGCTATCGGCGAGGTGATGTCAATCGGGAAGACGTTTAAGGAAGCTCTTCAGAAGGGTATATGTTCACTTGAGAATGGGAGGTTCGGGCTTGGACTCGATGGAAATGAATTAGATGAAATTGTTGAATTAAGTGAAAAAAACAGAGATGAACAGATTTTAGCTATAAAGGAGAAGCTTCGTTTTCCTTATCCTGAGCGGATTTACTACATTAGGTATGCAATGAAGTCAGGATTTTCCATAGATGAGATTTATCATCTCACGGGAATAGACAGATGGTTTTTAACCAATATCAAGGAGATTATTGATATTGAGGACGAGCTCCAAAGTGAGGCGAAGTTGAAGAGAGAACCTTCAGGTAAGTTAATAAAAAAAGCAAAGAGTGCAGGATTTTCTGACAGACAGATTGGAAATATATTTCTGAAAGATGAAATGTCTGTGAGAGATTTCAGGATGAAGAAGAAAATAAACGCAGTTTTTAAAATGGTTGACACGTGTGCAGCGGAATTTGAGTCTGTTACGCCGTATTTTTATTCGACGTATGAAAAAGAGAATGAGGTAAGGTTTAATGATAATAAGAAGATGATGATTCTTGGGGGCGGTCCAAACCGGATTGGTCAGGGTATCGAGTTTGATTATTGTTGTGTTCATGCTGTTATGGCGCTAAAAGAGCTGGGGTATGAGACGATTATGGTGAACAGCAACCCGGAGACTGTCAGCACGGATTATGATATATCCGACAAGTTATATTTTGAGCCATTAACACTGGAGAATATTCTCAATATAGTTG
Organism: bacterium; assembly: GCA_030604505.1. Classification (GTDB taxonomy): domain Bacteria; phylum SM23-31; class SM23-31; order JAUVVT01; family JAUVVT01; genus JAUVVT01. Next base: position 2,631 of record JAUVVT010000237.1, read on the forward strand.
ATTATGAAAATCCGGATGGGGTGATAGTTCAATTTGGGGGTCAGACTCCTTTAAAACTTGCACTTTCTTTGAAATCAGCGGGTGTTCCTATTATTGGAACGTCGCCCGAATCTATCGACCTTGCGGAGGACAGGAAGAAGTTTGGTAATTTGCTTAATTCATTGAATATAAGATATCCGGATTACAAGACGGCGACAAGGGATGAAGAGGCAATCAAAATAGCTGAAAAGATAGATTATCCTGTATTGGTGCGTCCGTCTTATGTGCTTGGCGGAAGGGCGATGGAGATTGTTTATAATGAAACTGATTTAAGGTATTATATGATAAATGCCGTAAAGGCTTCTCCGGAACATCCGGTTGAGATTATAAAGTTTCTTGAGGACGCGTTTGAATTTGATGTTGATGCAATTGCAGATAATGAGCGGACGGTGATCGGGGGGATTATGCAGCATATAGAGGAAGCGGGAATTCATTCAGGAGACAGCGCCTGTGTTCTTCCTCCGTACTTAATATCAGATGAGAATCTTGATAAGATTAGAAAGTATACGTATACTATATCAAAGTTTCTTAATGTGGTTGGTCTTTTAAATATTCAGTATGCTATCAAGGATGATAAATTGTATGTTCTTGAGGTAAATCCTCGTGCTTCGAGAACGGTTCCATTTGTCAGCAAGACAATTGGTATACCTCTTGCGAAACTGGCGGCAAAGGTTATGGCTGGTAAAAAGCTGAGCGAATTGGGATTTACAGAAGAGGTAAAAATAAATCATATTTCTGTTAAGGAATCAATATTTCCGTTTGATAAATTTACCGAGGTAAAGAATTTCTTAGGACCCGAGATGAGGTCGACAGGAGAGGTGATGGGTATTTCTGAGGAGTTCGGGATTTCGTTTGCCAAGAGCCAGATGAGTGTTGGGATGGGGCTTCCTTTAACAGGAACAGCTTTTATCAGTGTTAATGATAATGATAAGAGTCGGATTTTTTCCATAGCAAAGAATCTTTCGGAATTGGGATTTAAAATCACTGCTACTACGGGGACGGCTGCATTTTTTAAGAAAAAGGGGATTGATGCAGAGTTAATTCTAAAGGTTGGTGAAGGAAGACCGAATATTGTTGATTATATAAAAAATGATGAAATCGACCTGATTATTAATACACCTCTTGGAAAGACGTCAAGATTTGATGAAAATGCAATCGGGAAGAATGCCATTCAAAAGAAGATACCTTTCATAACAACTCTGTCCGGAGCAGAAGCCACTGTTAAAGCTATTGAGTCTTTAAAGAAGGAGACTGTAAAAGTTAGAGCACTTCAGGAATATCATAAAGAGATATTGAAGGATAATTAAATTAAGAAGGTTTGGTAAGTTTTTATGGGGGAAAAAGTGTATCCCGAGTAATCGGGACACACCGCTTAATATGGATGAAATCTTTAATGTCAAAGTTCAAATTCCGAATCAAATCCAAAATCCAAATGTCAAAAGATAGTGTGGTGTTGGTTTAGTCATAATATGAAAAACATTTTTAATCCCCCTTTGTCCCCCTTTACCAAAGGGGGATTTACTTTTCAACTTTTGATATATACATTCTTTTTTCTGTATCCTTACTGATATTCTGATTACCACCTGACTGGAATCAGGTGGTAATAAATATGTAATAATTTAAAAAATATTTTTTTATTAAATTTGATTTCTCTATATTATTATATAGTAATGTTTATTGGGATGATTTAAAGTATTAATTTAGAAAAATGTAGCATTTTATTATAAAATTTATTATATTTATAAAAAATGATGTTGGTTTACATTGGACAGTGATAATGTGTAATCATAAGAGGGTTATTTTTACGGGGATTCAGGAGACATTAAATCCTGAAAAACCGCTTTTGTTATTCAATTGCTTAAAATGCGACTCTACAATATCATTGAATAAAAAGACAGAATTTGAAATTATTTTTAATGGTTCAGTACCTGAAATAATAGGTAAAAGGATAGGGCACAAAAGTGCTGCCAAAGTATGCTCCTAAGAAATAAAATTTTGCTATTTGATAAA
>JAUVVT010000281.1 GCA_030604505.1 bacterium
ACTGAATAATCACCAAACATGCTTGGCAGGTCAAAAGGTTGAACACCCTTAAATATTCATTAATTGTTAAGATAAAAATTTATTATTCATAAGTTATAAACGCAATTTATCATTTCTTGTATTTTTTTCTGGATTCTGAATTATCTGTCTTCTTCTATAACTTTAAATCCGAGTAAAGTTCCTATATCCTTAATCCTTTCTCTGTGGTCGCCAAAAGTTCCGCTTCTATGTACTCCGTATTTATCGGGATAAATATATCTTTTTATTTTCTTAGCATCAACTGATGCAACTAATTTAGTCCTTCACATCATTGTGTAGAAATGTTCTTTATATTTGGCACAATCAGAAAGAATTGGAACTGTTGTGCCCGTATGAAGCAGGATTTCCTTGCTGAGTACGTCAATCTGCCAAATTGTAACAGGTTCATCGGGTGGATATAATACCCACGAAGCACCGCCGACTCCGGGCTGTGAACGCCCCCGTATTCTTCTTTCCCTATGGTCTGTTAATATATAGGGAACCCTGTCATATTTTCCGCGGGGATTCCAGGGACCTTCGCAATGTTGAACCATAGATGTGTTATTATATGTATCTACTGAATAATCACCAAACATGCTTGGCAGGTCAAAAGCATACTGCGCTAACATACTGGTAAGCACGATGTTTAAATGTGATTGACAATGAGCAACTTTGCCGTGTTTTTGAAATTCCGAAGTACTAAGAGCGGGCCATACCCTCTCCTCCGGTCTCGGATCTTTTTTAAGTGTCCTGATATGAAATGCAATTGCCGTTGTATTATATTTTTTCATTAATATTTTCATAGCCAGATATACTTTCGCCGACCTTACTATCTCCGATTCTATGGTATTTATCATCTTTACAGCCTCTCTGATCCACGTCTTTGCAATCTCTTCTGCTTCCTTACTATCATTATACAAAAGATTCTTGATTTCTGTGTCCTCAACTACTTCATCAGTTCCTATCTTTGTAACGTTTACTCCGAATGTTTCTTCTATTGCGTTAAGGATAGTCTCGTTATATCGGGGGGGAGGATTTTTTAGTGTGTCTCCGTATATAACATTGACATGCTCTGAATCTGTGATGGTTAAGATACTCGAACCTTTCATCATTTTAAGAACCTTGATTAATTTTATTTTTTCCACCAGGTCTTTAAACATAGCCAGAGAAACTTTAGGAGAAGCACAGAAACGCCAGGGGTCTAAAGAAGCAGACAGTATCTTTCCCTGAGCGCGGTAAAGTGAATATGGAATATTCATAAAATCACAGATAATATCTACGTTTATCGTAGGCAGTCCTGTTCTTGTTATAACATAATCTCTTGGCCAGCCAAATATAAGCACCCCGTCAAAGTTTAACTTTTTCAGGTCTTCCATTTCATTAATAATTGATTGGAGTGTTGTAGATTTTTTTGTCACATCCCTTACAATAAAATCTATCCCGGCACACTCTTTTTTTAAGCTCTGTATAATTTCTTCGTTTGTTTCCGGAACGAATGAGGTGTCATCTCTTGAGGGTGCTGTGGGGAAAAATATTGTATAGATTTTTGCATTTTTACTATTCTCTGAATAATCTCTTGGGCGTGCAGTCAATGGTATTCCTAATATAGATGCGCAGACCGCACCGGTTGATGTCTTTAAAAAACGGCGGCGGTTAATATTTGACATAATACCTCCAAATTTTATTTATTTGAATACATTGAAATAGTGATATGATAAAAAGTTATAAAATATGTTTTCAATTTTTACAACTAAGAATATAATTTCTGATATGAAATACTAATTTTTCACATTTATTAAGGCATACATTCCTTTCTGTCTTGTAAGTTCGGCTTAGAATCTTACTATTTTTATAGGCATTTTGAGATATGATATTTCGAGAAAATTTCGGAATCTCCATAGCACAATTTAAAACATTATCTGAAAAATGTCAATAAAAGAAACAAGTATTTTGATAGAAAATTGTATTTTATTGATGCACATTTTAATAGAGAATATTTTTGAAAGCACTTGATTTTTGATTATATTTGATTTATTATATTAGAAGCAATTTATAGAGTAAATTATAATACTTATTTGTCTTGAAAACATATAAAAGTATATCACGGTGGTATAAAATATGAGAAAGATAATTGTCATATTCACAATGTCTTTGATATTTTTAATAAATAATTGCACCAGAAAAGTTATTGAGGGAATTTTTCCTGTGGAATTGAGATGTGAGTACAGTCTTAATTCTCTGGGAGTTGAATCGGAAAATCCAAGATTGAACTGGGTATTAAAATCAGATAAGCGAAACCAAAAACAAACGGCTTATCGGATATTGGTTTCGAGCAGTGAGACGAATCTGAAAGCGGACAGGGGAGACCTTTGGGACAGCGGCAGGATTGATTCAGGAAAATCGGTTCAGGTTGCTTATGAAGGGAAGAAATTGGATTCTGGAATGCGCTGCTGGTGGAAGGTGCGTGTGTGGGACAAAGCTGACATAATGTCAGACTGGAGTGAGCCGGCTTTCTGGGAAATGGGACTGCTTAAACCGGAAGATTGGAAAGCAAATTGGATTGGTTGTGATTGTCAATCTGCACCTTTGCTCCGTCGGGAATTCACTATCGGTAAGGCTGTCAGAGATGTACGTGTCTATATCTGCGGTCTTGGATATTATGAATTAAGCATCAACGGCTCAAGAATAGGCGACCATGTTCTTGACCCCGGGCAGACCGACTATGAGCAGCGTGCGTTTTATGTAGTCTATGATGTAACGAAAAACATTAAAAAGGGTGCCAATGTAATTGGTGTTATTCTTGGCGACGGATGGTATAATCAGAAAGTAGTCAACAAAACCGGGTTTGGGTGGGATGATGTGGTGTATGGTAAACCGAGATTAATTTTTCAAATGCATGTCAACTATGATGACGGTACTGAAACGTTGGTAGTATCGGATGAAAACTGGAATTTTTCTGAGGGACCGATTACTGCAAACAATATATACGCTGGAGAATCTTATGACGCTCGGTTGGAGCAGCCAGGATGGGATACTCCGGATTTTGATGATTCAAAGTGGGAAAAGGTACAGCTTGTTGATGGACCGGGCGGAAAATTGGTTTCGCAAAGACTCCCTGCAATAAAGCAGATGAAGATTTTAAAACCTGTCGAGCTGACAAATCCGGAACCGGATATATATGTCTATGATATGGGACAGAACTTTGCCGGATGGGTAAAACTGAGAATCAGTGCAGAAAAAGGTACGGTAATTAAATTACGTTTTGCCGAATCCCTTCACGGGAATGGTATGATTGATCCTGCAAGTACGGGGGTGTATGCTACGCATGTTGTGCAGACTGACAGGTATATATGTAAAGGGGATGGGCTGGAGGTCTGGGAACCCCGCTTTACCTATCATGGATTCCGCTATGTTGAGATGACCGGTTTCCCCGGAACGCCGACTCTTGAAAACCTTGAGGGCATTGTAGTATATACGTCCGTTGGAAATGTTGGACAGTTTGAATGTTCTGACGAGATGTTAAATCGGATTCATAAAACAACATTATGGACGACGACCAGCAATCTGCACAGCATTGTAACCGACTGTCCCCACCGGGAAAGGTGCGGCTGGCTTGGTGATATAATTACTGAGATGATGATATATAATCTCGATGTTCCTTTATTATTAGCGAAGTTTGTTCGTGATATCGAAACCTCGCGCAGAGGCGGCATACCGAATGATATTGCACCTGGAAGACGAACTGGCGGGAAACATCCGGATTGGGGCTCTACGTTCATTCAACTGCCATGGTATTTGTATTTATACTATGGTGATGTTTTAATCGCTCGTGAACATTATGAAGGTATGAATATATTTATGGAGCATCTCAAGAAAATTTCAAAGGATTATATCATTTATGAAGGATATGGGGATTTGTTTGCTCCGGGAAGTGTTTATCCCAAGGAAACGCCGGTGGCACTGACATCAACAGCTTTCTTCTATTTTGACACTGTGATAATGTCCAATTTAGCACGGATATTGGGGAAAAATCAAGATGCGGAGAATTTCCGTAAATTGACACAAGCTATAAAGTCAGCATTCAATAAAAAATTTTACGATGTGGAAGATAAAACTTATGGCACCCAGACAGGTGATTCCTTTGCTCTTTATCTGGGGCTTGTGCAGGAAGGAGATGAAGCAGCTGTTGCCTTGAATCTGAGGAAGAATGTTGTCGAAAAGCATAATGG
>JAUVVT010000446.1 GCA_030604505.1 bacterium
AACATAGTTTATGAATTATTCAGACTAAAGAAAGCGGATTTATTTTTTTATAAGTTCAATTATATCTCTTGCTTCGAGGTTTTTATAATATTCCAATACATTTTTTATTTCCACTTTTCCAAACTGGGAAGAAATAGAGTTTTGTATATCAAAGACAGATAATCCCGAATCAATAAAATTCTCAAGTTCAAACTTTGAGAATTTTGATAGTCCCTCTACGTTACTGTTTATTGAGGTTTTCTTTGAACTTGTTTCAGTCCAAACCGGTGTTACATCTGAAGCATATATCTCATCTGACGTAAGTTCCGGTTCGGTTGTGGTCAGTCCAAATCTCTTACATATTAACTTATAAAATTCTTTTAATTTTTTTTTTGTCTCTTTTTCGGAATTTTCAAGACTTTTTATTATTGTTGAAATCTGCTTATCGGCTGCATAATTTTCAACAGTAAACACTTTAATAGATTTTAGGGCTATCCTTTCTCTTATGAATGCGGCATGAATATTATTTTTTGCGTCTTTATACCTTTCTTTTAATTGATATGCCGAACTTCTTTGAAGATATTTTAATGCTTTTTCCAAATCCTTCATTATTCTGACCTGACCCTTTCCGTAAATAAGAGAGAGCAGTTTTTGTATATCATCTATTCCGGTATCAGCGATTACATAAGCGGCAGCAAGAGCAATAAATACCGCTCTTTTAAGCTGTGTAGGGTCACATTTATCGGGTCTGTCTTCATTAGAATGATAAAACATATCGGGCCAGTTGTTGAGCATTACAGCCGGAATCCCAAATTCTTTTTCCTGGAAAACCATGTGGTCACTTGCGCTGTAGTATCTTTCAATGATATAATAAAAAGGGTCTCTTGAGCCATTCGGATCAACTATTGGAATAATACTTTTTATCCAGGTACGGTCGTGAATTCTCGGTCTGCTTGAAATATCCACATATTCAAATAATTCCTGACAAATATCATTCAAAAAACTTGCCCTTGAATCAGGAGAGCGATAAAGATTAAGGTTATTATGATTTTTCCTTACGTTTTCACCCACCATATCAAGATTTATTGCAGCTATCATATTTTTGGCTTCATCAGGATATCTGCGAAGATATAATCTTGTTCCAGAAATTTCCGGTATCCATAAAAAGCGGATGGTTCTCTTTGGTCTGTCAAGTTTTCCTTCTTCTATCAATTTAATCAGTGCTCTTCCTACTTCAAGGATTGCCGCACAACCGCTGTGATTATCGAGTGCTCCCTGTTTTGAAATACCTTCAAAAAGATGTCCACTCAATATTACCTCTTGATTTGAAGTTCCGTCACCCGGTATCAGTGCAGTAGGAACCTCGCTGTCAGTTTGATAATAGTTTGTTTTTACATTTGCCCTGACTTTTACTTTTTCTTCTTTTGCTGCAAGTTTTAAAAGTTCATTACCCAGTCTGGGTGATAAATTAAACGCAAATTTCACGGACGAACTATTATATGCTCTAATATTCGTCCAAACTATCTGGTCGGGGTAATCAACAGCTCTTGGCTGTCCAAACCCGATAATGCCGACCGCACCAAATTGATTTGCAAGTTTAGAAATACTTCTTATCGAGCCTGACGCAATGACAATATTACCTTCAACATCTTTATTCAGATAGTCATTGGAATCCATACCTGTTCCGACATATACCAGCTCAGCAATAATGTCACAAGTCTCGCTGTTAGTAGCAAGAGATGCGGGAACATCCCGATGGCTTATCAGCAATCTATTTTCAGGTTCGACTATCCATAATTCCCCAATCTCAGCATCCCATTGTTTTCTGCTCCGTTCAAAATGTTCAATGTGCACATCAGAAAATCCGTATTCTCTGGCTTTATCTATAATATATTCGCTTTCATAATATAAACCTGAATATTCCTCTTGTTTTCGATTATGATTATAACCGCCAAGTTCTATTATATGATTATATGGCAGTGTTCCCGATATCTCATTGGTTATATCCTCAATCATTTCTTTTGAAATTATTGTTTTGGGTTCAAACTTCATTTCCTGAGATTCCAATACAGTTATAACCAAAAATAAAAATATACAGACAGAAAGATAAATCTTCCAATGCGATAAGAATCTTCTGTTCATTTTAACCTCTACTTTTTTGTTCTGACAGCGGCTGTTACTATTTAATTTGTATTATTCCGAAGAACCTGCGGTTCCTCATAAAAACATCAGAAAACCATTCTAAAATTTTATTCATACATTAATAGCCATTTTGATTATAATATACCAGTATTTAAATAGTAAAATATACTAATTTATTATCAGAAGACCAAACATATTGGAAGACTTTAATTAAAAAATTTGACTACTGTATAGAATTGTTTATGAAGGGACTGGTGAAGTGTGATAAGTGTATCTTTTTCAGTATAGTATTAAGAATACTATATTATTTAAAAAAATGGCAGCATTGTAATTGCACATTATTACCACCGAACTAAATTAATACAACTCTGACTTTTAATCTTTCAATGCTATCGAAA
>JAUVVT010000108.1 GCA_030604505.1 bacterium
CAACAGTATAAAATATTTATACATATAGAGACAATTTATAAGTTGTCTCTATAAAAAGGGTAATGGTTCTTTATAATTTTAGGAGAGAGCGATGTTTTATGGAAGGATTTTATTTTTTCTAATCTTTATAATAAGCGGCTCGACGGTTTTTGCTGAAGATTTGGCACGGTATAGACCAATCTGGATAAGGGATGGTTTTGCCGATGCCGGTGCTACGCATGAGCCGTGGATTTTCCAGGTTCGTCGAAATAATTCGAGCTTTAACCAATGGCGGAGAGAAGCATATGATTATCGACTTTCAGAGGAGTATATTAAAACTCTGGCAGAATCGGGAATAACAGTTTATCATATTTTTTTCTATAAAGGATTCGGTTTTGATGCGGAAAAGGAACACATGGACTTGGCTGCAAAAACTGCCGCTACTGCGCACAAATATGGAATGAAGGTGGATACCTATATTCAATGGAACACTTTTTGTTATGAGACATTTTTTGCTGACGTACCTGAGTCTGAAAGGGATATCTGGTATCAAATTGATGTAAATAAAAAGCCAATTTTGCTTACATATGGTTTTCAGCAGTCTTTCCGTTTTCGTCCGTGTTTTAATCATGACGGTTATATGAATTACTACAAGGAGAGGATTATTCGCTATGCTGTTGAGAAAGTGAAGACTGATTTTATTCATTTTGACAACTTTAATTATAACCATCCGAGGGATGCAGACCATAATCCGGCAGCGATTGCTGCATTCAGAATGTATCTTGAAGACAAATATTCGCCTGCTCAGCGGTTGGAACGGTTCAGTTTTACGGATGTATCTCATATTCTTCCGCCAATGTGGAACGATTCAAATCCGGCGGATAGAATTGTTATTATTAACGATCCTGTTCTTCAGGAGTGGACAGACTTTCGCTGCTGGACTTTAACGACACGTTTAGCAGAGTGTGCCCGCTTTGCGCGAAGGTTAAATAAAGAGATTGTAATTGAGACCAATCCTCACGGGTTGGTTGGCAGCAACAGGGCATGGGAAGCGGGGATTAATCATCCTGACCTTATGCAGTATACCAATGTTATCTGGACTGAAGACCGTAATAATCCTCGCTGGGAAAACGGTGTTGCCATTGGAAAATTTCGCCATTATAAGTTAGGACGCACAACAGATAATTTTATACTAACGTATAACGGCAAGGCACAGGATTTTGCTGAGAATCTTGCATTAAACAGGGCTATCGGCTGGATTGGAGGTATTCCTGATCGGACGGCGAAGAAATAGCTTGATTTTTGGCGCACAAACAAGGAACTGTATATCAATGCAAAAGGTGCGGAGAGAGCAGCTGTCCTCCGGAGCTATCAATCAATGGCATACAACAACCGCGAAACTCATATTGCGGTGAATATGGCTGAACAAGCCCTTCAGCAGCATCAGATTCCGTTTGATATTATATTTGACCAGCAAATAGATGAGATTAGCAAATATTATGTGATTGTCCTTGCAAATCAGGAGAGTCTTACAGATGAATTATTGGAGAAGATTAAACGGTATGTCAAAAATGGCGGTGGTCTGGTTGTTACCGGCAATACCGGACTCTATGACGGCTGGCGCAGACTCAGGAAGATGCGGGGACTGGAGGATATATTTGGAAAAATCGGTACTGAATTTCGAAATATGGGTGATCTGCCTTCTGAAACTGTCAGCAGTGGCGCCCGGGCTGTCGAATATGGAAGAGGAAGGGCGGTTTACCTTCCTGAACTGGTTAGAACAGAAAAAGAGATAAGACTTGGATACAGCACAAGATGGGAGATGCCAGTAAACGCAAATGAATTGGAATCTGCTATAATTTGGGCAGCAGGAAAAAGACTTCCTTTGACGGTGAATGCGCCCGAGTGGGTGGGTGTTTCACACGATACACAATCGCAAAGGGAAGTAATCCATCTTTTTAATTATCGTGACGACCAGCCCGTTGTGGGTATTACTCTGCAGTATTATGATGATGTAAGCAAAGCATGGGCTGTGTCTCCGGACAGAGATAAGCGAATGGAGATTGATTTTGAGAAAAGCGGTGGAGTCAGCGTTTTACGAATTCCACGACTCGAGGTTTATGAGATAGTCGTTTTAGAGAAATAAGCCTGGATTTTCTTTTTGAAATGAGAAAATTTTTTAATTTATGTTTGGTTATTTTAAAAAAATGTTATATATTAATTTATAAAAATTATACAAAGAGTGGCGTATAATATAAGTATAATATATAGTTATAATGCTTTTTATGAAGTTTGTGGGTTATCGTGAATAATCCCGAAGTGTCGGGACAGGTTTTGATGATATTTTTATTAAATTCTTAATGTCAAAATCCAAATGTCAAAAATATGTGATTGGTCAAATTTTTTAATTCAGTAATTTGATTTTTAAATATCGCTCCGTTGAAGCTCATTTTTTAATATTATAATGTTCTATAAACACATCGTTCCTATGGAACTTTAGCAGCGGCTCAGCTCCGATAGGAGCGAAATGTTTATAGATTAATTTAAAAACAAATTTGAAGTTCCGTAGGTGCGGTATAATAAATATATTTTTAGTAAAAGTTTTTTGTGAAAATACATAATATAAAAATAATTAATAAGGAGGGGCTCTTGACGAAAGAAAAAGATAATAAGAAAAACTTACTATCAAGGAGGAATTTCCTTAAGGGAATGAGTAAAGGCGCTGTAACTGCAGCCGTGATTCCAACTTCAATTACCTCAGCAGAAACCAGGAAAACTATTCCTGATGAAAAAGGAGGTGTTGATAAAGGAGTCGTAAATTTAGCTGTAAATAGTAAGAGTTACAAAATAGAGGTTGAAGCAAGGGAGACACTTGCGGATACTCTCAGAAAGCGGCTGAATCTTACCGGAACGAAAATCTTATGCAATTACGGTTCCTGCGGTGGCTGTACTGTTCTTTTGGAAGGTGTGCCGATTTATTCGTGTATGACCCTGACAATGGATGTAAACAATCGGAAAATTACAACAATTGAAGGCTTGGAATCTAATGGGAAACTGCATCCCATTCAGGAAGCATTTATTGAAAAGGATGGAATGCAGTGCGGATTTTGTACACCCGGGCAAATTATGGCTGCTGCTGCGCTCTTGGCTAAAAATCCAAATCCCAATTTAGAGGAGGTAAAGTATGGTATGTCGGGAAACCTCTGCCGGTGTGGTGCATATCCGAAGATATTTGATTCAGTACTTTCTGCAGCAAAAGAGGGAAGGAGGTGATTGATATGTCGAGCAGTTTAAGAATTCCAAAAAGGATTAAAACAGAAATAGATTTTGAAGGTGAAATTATTAAGATCGATGCTGAGGTTCCGGAGAAAGAACCAGGACCAATTCCAAAAGATAGAAAGCTTAATGTTATTCATACCAAGGTTTCACGAATCGAAGGAAAAGCAAGAGTAACTGGCAAAGCAAAGTTTACGTTTGATATAAATTTACCGGGAATGCTTTATGGAAAGATATTACGGAGTCCGCATCCTCATGCGAATATTCTAAATATTGATTTGAGCAAAGCTGAAAAGCATCCGGGCGTGAAGGTAGTATTAAATTTAAACAAGAAGAAAGTAAGATATATTGGGGATGAGATAGCTGCTGTTGCGGCCATGTCAGAGGAAATAGCTGAGGAAGCCCTTGAATTAATAGAGGTAGAATATGAGAAACTGCCGTTTGTTATTGATATGGATGAAGCTATGGAACCGGGAGCACCTCGGGCTGCACCTGATGGAAATATGTCAAAACCGAGAGTCAGGGAAAGAGGAAATATGGAAGATGGTTTTAAAGAGGCGGATGTTGTTCTTGAAAGAATATTCAGAACACAGGTTTAGGTTCATAAGCCGGCAGAAGTTCACTGCAGCGCTGCTAAATGGGAGGGCGAAAAATTAACCGTCTGGGATACTACCCAGTGGGTCCATGGTGTAAAAAATTCTTTGGTAAAAGAATTTAAAGTTCCCGAAAGCAACGTAAGAGTTATTTGCCATTATATGGGTGGAGGATTCGGAAGTAAATTATCTTTAAATATTCATACAATTATTGCCGCAAGATTAGCAAAGTTGGCTGATTTGCCAGTAAGGCTTTCCTTGACAAGGAAAGAACAATCATACTGTGTCGGTAATAGACCTGCTACGCTTCAGACGATAAAGGGAGGTGTAAAAAAAGACGGAACAATTACTGCTTTACATTATAAGTCATTTAATAACGGAGGTGTAGGAGGAGGGGGAAGTAATGCAACGCCGCTCTGGGATATATATCAATGTCCAAATTGCTATGCTGAGGATATAAGTGTATATACCAATACAAATGCATCACGCCCGATGAGGGCACCGGGACATCCACAGGGGACATTCTCATTAGAGGCGATGATGGATGAACTGGCAGAAAAGATTAATATGGACCCGCTTGAACTCAGAATGAAAAACTATACAACCAAGAATAGAGGTGGCACGGGAGTTCCTTATTCATCCAAGGGTCTTGATAAGTGTTATAAATTGGGTGCAGAGCGTATTGGCTGGAATAGAAGGAACAAAAAGGCAGGCGAAGGAAGCGGTCCAGTAAAAAGGGGTATAGGAATGGCAACGCAGATCTGGGGGGGTTCAGGAGGTCCGGGAACACAATTAGATTTTAGACTCCTCAGAGACGGGACTGTAGAAATAAGATGCGGAACTCAGGATTTAGGAACGTGAACATATAAAATTATTGCGCAGGTTGCTGCTGAAGATCTTTGTATAGACATTAAAGATATAAAGGTTATGATTGGTGATTCTGATTATCCTTTTTCTCGTTATAGCGGCGGCAGTATAACTGCTGCTTCCGTGTGTCCTGCGATTAGGGCAGCCGCTTTTGATATTAAGGGTAAATTGTTTGCAATTGCAGGACCTCTTATTGGTGTGAGTCCTGAAGAGCTTGATGTAGGTGATAATAAAATCTTTGCAAAAAATGATAAATCAAAAAGCATTAGTTTTAAAGATGCTTGTAAAAATATTTCGGAAGGGATGTTAACCAGCAATGAAACAAGGGGACCAAATCCTGAAGGATATGCCTTTAATTCGTTTGGGGCACACTTTGCCGAAGTAGAGGTTAATACATTAACGGGTCATATAAAGGTTATGCGGCATGTGGCAGCACATGAATTCGGAAGATGTATTAATATTCTGACATCAGAAAATCAAATCGATGGAGGAACTGTTCAGGGATTAAGCTATGCTTTATTTGAAGAAAGGATTATGGATAAGCAAACAGGGAGAATGATAAATTCGAATTATATTGATTATAAAATTCCGACTGCATTGGATATTCCTAAAATCGAGCCGATTATTATTGATTCTGTTGATCCTGTATTAAACAATCTTGGTATGAAAGGACTTGGAGAACCTCCGAGAATACCTTCTCATGCAGCAGTGGTCAATGCCGTTTACAATGCTATCGGTGTATGGATTAGGGAGCTTCCTATGACACCTGAAAAGGTCCTTGCTACTCTTGAAAAAGGAAAGGAGGATTAGAGATGAAGAACTTTAAGTATGTTAATGCGAAATCTGTAAAGAATGCAGTAGCCTCTCTTGGTGATGAGTGGAGTGATGCTGTTGTGAAAAGCGGTGGGACAGACCTGTTAGGCGAATTGAAGAGTATGATTATTTCAACAGAAAAAGTAGTTAGTATCGGGAACATTGAAAGTCTCAAGTATATAAAATCTGCGTCTGACGGAGGTCTTAAGATAGGTGCCGGTACAACCATTACCGAAATTGCTGAGTCTTCTATTATTAAAGAGAAGTATCCTGTTATTGCGCAGGCAGCATCAAAGGTTGCGAGTCCGCAGCTCAGAAATATGGGCACTATAGGCGGGAATTTATGTCAGCGACCAAGGTGCTGGTATTACAGAGATACAAACATATTATGCCTAAAGAGGGGCGGCTCACAGTGTTATGCGTTTACGGGTAAAAATAAGTATCACTGTTTATTTGGAGGAGGTCCATGTTTTATCGTGCATCCGTCTGATATGGCTCCTGCGCTGATTTCTTGTGATGCGAAAATAAAAATATACAGTAAAGACGGTGAGAAAGATTTGGAATTGAGCAAATTTTATGTTCTCCCCAGAGAAAATCTAAAAAGGGAAAATGTGCTAAAGCCGGATGAGATTGTTACTGAGATAATTATCCCGCCGGCTAAATCAAATACTAAAAGTATTTATGTTAAGCAGGGGATAAGAGAGGCGTGGGATTTTGCTGTATGCAGTGCTGCAATTTTTATGAACACGAGTGGATTAAGATGTAATGATGTTAGAATTGTCTTGGGGGGAGCAGCTCCGAAACCGTGGCGTTCAATAGAGGCAGAAAATGAATTGAAGAGGAAGATTATTTCTGAAGATATTGCAGAATTGGCTGCAAGAGTTGCTGTTAGTGATGCTCAGCCGCTGAAGGACAACAGGTATAAA
>JAUVVT010000347.1 GCA_030604505.1 bacterium
ACAATCTTCCGGTGCATTTTGTAAGGTGTATAACAATCCTTCAAATTCTTTTCCGCGAGCTTTTGAAGATTTAAATGTCTCCGGAGGATTTTTTAAGTCTTCTTCTTTATAAATCTTAGCACGGATTGCTGCGTGTGGACAAATAAGCACGCACTTTCCACATTGAATACAAACTTCAGTGTCCCAAACAGGAACTTCCAGTGCTATGGCACGTTTCTCCCATTGAGTGGTACCGGTGGGATAGCTTCCATCTACCGGAAATTTCGATACGGGTAATGAATCTCCTCTCATTGCCATAATCTGAGCAGTAACCTCCTGCACAAACTCCGGTGCTTTTGGTGAAACTGTCGGAGGTCTCTCAAAGGTACTCGTAGCCTCAGATGTGATTTCTACTTCATATAAATTACCAAGTGCACCGTCAACAGCAGCAAAATTCATTTTAACGATTTCTTCTCCCTTTCCACCATAGGTCTTCTTGATTGTGTCTTTTATAGCTTCAATAGCCTCATCTTTGGGAAGAACTCCGGAAATAGCAAAGAAACAAGTCTGCATAATAGTGTTGATTCTAACTCCCATTCCTGTTTCTTTTGCCACTTTATAGGCATCTATTATGTAAAATTTCAATTTTTTGTCAATAATCGTTTTTTGCAGTGACCTCGGCAATTTATCCCAGATTTCATCAGGACCATAATAAGTATTGAGTAGGAATGTAGCACCCTCTTTTGCTTTTTCCAATATGTCATATTTTTCAATAAATACAAATTGATGACATGCGATAAAGTTGGCAGAATCAATCAGGCATGACTGCCGGATAGCTTCAGGTCCAAAGCGAAGATGCGATACGGTAATTGCACCGGCTTTTTTTGAATCATAAACAAAATATCCCTGCGCATAGTTAGGGGTATTTTCACCGATGATTTTAATACTGTTTTTATTGGCGCCGACCGTCCCATCAGCACCAAGCCCATAGAACATTGCACGTACAACATCATCTTTTTCTATATTAAAGTCCGGGTCGTAATCGATACTCAAATGTGTTACGTCATCATTAATACCGACCGTAAATCTTGGCCGTGGATTTTCTCTGCCCATCTCATCAAATACACCTTTAATCATCGCAGGTGTAAATTCTTTACTGGATAATCCATATCGTCCCCCGATGATTTTGATATTACGGCCAGCTTCAGCAAAAGATGTTAAAACGTCGAGAAATAAGGGTTCGCCAAGACTGCCCGGTTCTTTTGTCCTGTCAAGGGTTGCAATTATTTTTGCAGTTTCAGGAACCGCCTTGAAGAGATGTTCCGGACTAAACGGTCTGTACAGCCGAACCTTTACCATGCCGACCTTTTCACCTGAAGCTACAAGATGCTTAATGGTTTCATGTGCCGTATCCGCACCGGAACCCATCATAACTATTACCTTTTCAGCATCAGGAGCACCAACATAGTCAAAAAGATTATATTCACGTCCGACAACATCTTTAAACTTATCCATCGTCTGCTGAACAATATCAGGACATTTAATATAATATGGATTTACAGATTCCCTTGCCTGAAAGAAGACATCCTGATTTTGTGCAGTTCCCCTAAGAACCGGATTATCCGGATTCATTGCACGTTTTCTGTGTTCAAAAACGAGCTCATCGTCAATCATTGCCAAGATTTCATCATCTGATAATGCTTGAATTTTTCTTACTTCGTGGCTTGTCCTAAAACCGTCAAAAAAGTGCACAAACGGAACCCTTGAAGCTAACGTTGCGGCCTGTGCAATCAGCCCCATGTCCATAACCTCCTGTGGGGAATTACTGCTGATTAATCCAAATCCTGTCGACCTGACAGCCATCACATCGCTGTGGTCTCCAAAAATTGAAAGTGCCTGGCAGGCAACACATCGCGCAGAAACATGAAAAACCGTCGGTGTTAATTCACCGGCAATCTTAAACATATTCGGAATCATAAGAAGTAATCCCTGAGAAGCGGTAAAAGTAGTCGTCAGAGCGCCTGTCTGCAGAGCACCGTGGACAGAACCGGAGGCACCGCCCTCACTCTGCATCTCCGTAACCTGTGGAACTGTTCCCCAGACATTTTTTCTACCGTAAGCTGACCATTCATCAGCATGTTCTCCCATATCACTTGACGGAGTAATAGGATAAATGGCTATGACTTCGTTTGTTTTATGGGCTATATAAGCCGCAGCTTCATTACCATCGATTGTTACCATTTTATTTTCTGGCATAATAACATTCCTCTATGTTATAGTTGAACAATTATTTTTTTAAAATAATTTAGTTATTTAAAATTTAAACATTTTTTTGAATATTGCAAGTTTCTTTTTCGGGGGAACAATATCGGTCGGTTTTATAATGTTATATCATTAATAATATTAATGTTATATAATAATAGAATAAAATTGAATTTTATTTAAAAAATCGGACTTTCTGAATAATAGGGATAAAACACCGTTCTGTCCTCATAAACCCATTTTTTGGATAATTCAGTCTTTGATTTTCACAGCGGTACCGTAAACGAGTATTTCTGATGCCCCGCCCATTATATTGGATGAAGTGAATCTCACATTCACAATAGCATTTGCCTTCATCTTTTCCGCTTCGCTGACCATCCTTTGAAGGGCTTGTTCTCTTGCTTCCGATAACATTTGGGAATAACCCTTTAATTCACCTCCAATAATTTGCTTTAATCCGGCAGCAATATCTTTCCCCAGATGTTTAGCACGAATTGTGCTCCCCTGCACTAATCCCAATACCTCTAATATCTCTTTCCCCTGAATAGTTTCAGTATTTACTATTATCATAATACACCTGTATTTTTTTAAGTTTAAAATTTTTTATTAATAATTGTTACTGTGCAAATAATAACAATAAGTATGTTTGCCGCAGCATCAATACACAGTACACATTCAAAAGCTAAATACACAGCAATTAGAAATACATTTAAATTATCAAATACCCAATATTTTTCTTAAAAAATAGAAGATATAATCCAAAAAATTCGGAGGTAAAATATCCTCAAATGTTCCTGCTAATTTTTGAGCAGTATTGGGGCTTTTTTCAGTTAGATTTTTTATTACATTATGAATCATCACTTTAA
This sequence comes from bacterium, assembly GCA_030604505.1. Taxonomy (GTDB): domain Bacteria; phylum SM23-31; class SM23-31; order JAUVVT01; family JAUVVT01; genus JAUVVT01. The sequence goes on from JAUVVT010000347.1 coordinate 3,108, forward strand.
TATAGCTGTCTGCGTTTCGGATTATTGGAACTTTGAGTTCGGTTAAGGTTTGAACGGCATTAAGTTCGTCAAACTCAAGATATTTGATTATTCTACCATAATGTTCACCACTCACCACTTCCAATTCAAAGATATCGTCAAATATAACTTTCTTTGCAAGCTCGTCAATGGATAATTCTCTATCACTGATTGCATATTTAATCTCTCTTTTTTTCTCCTTTAATATTTCCTTAGGATATTTCAGGTCAAATTCTTTTTTTAACTGATAAGCGTTTGAGTAGTTTTTTACATCTATAAGTTTTAACAATTAATTCTCTAATAATTCAATAGTATCTTTATCATAAGGAGCAAAATATTTTTTAGCTTCTTTAAACATTATCTGTGATATTTAATGATTGCAAAAAAGCGAATTAATCCTAAT
>JAUVVT010000217.1 GCA_030604505.1 bacterium
CCGGATTTTACAAAAATAAAGCAAAAAAAATAAAAAAATGTTGTGGGCAGATCGTAAAAAAATTTTTAGGGGAAATACCATCAACCCTTGAAGAGCTTGTGCAGCTTGAAGGTGTCGGCAGGAAAACCGCCAATGTAATTTTAGGCTCAGTATTTAATATTCCGGGAATCGTTGTAGATACACACGTTAACAGGATTACCAATAAACTGAGATTCACAGAAACAAGTGACCCTGAAAAGATTGAATTTGAACTAATGGAAATAATTCCTAAAAACGAGTGGATAAATTATTCTTTTTTATTGATTGAACACGGTAGAAATACTTGTAAAGCAAAAAAACCTCTGTGTAATGAATGCAGAATAGAAAAATTGTGTTATTTTGATAATAATAATAATTGATTTTTGTTAAATAACGTTTCTGATTTTATAAATTTTTATATTCTTCTTGTAATTTGATTAATTTATATTTATATTATAATTCAATCTCATTGTATATGTTCTCCTAAGTTTTTTTTTCTAAAGAGATTTTTTAAGTTTATTCATTTCTATTTTTTGTCCAAAGAACTTTGGATATCTAATTTAACCTGATAGTTTTGTTTAGAAAATTATTTCTATAAAATTAACCAAACCAAAATAACACAAATTGTCAATAAACAAAGGAGAAGTCTAATGGGTACATTAAAAGAAAAATTAACAGAAATAATCCCGCCTTTAAGAGAAAATGTTTCCGCCTTAGTAAAAGCGCATGGAGCTGATGTGATATCAGAAGTAACAGTTGCACAGGCTTATGGTGGAATGCGGGGAGTAAAAGGGCTTGTATGCGATACTTCTTATGTTGATCCTGAGAAAGGTTTAATCATTCGAGGTATTGAATTACTGGAATTAGTGGATAAAATTCCTGAAGAAATATTTTATTTGTTATGTACAGGTGAACTTCCTGATGAGGATTCTGTAAAGGCAATTCAGAAAGATTTTGCCGACCGTTGTGAAGTTCCTTCTTATGTTTGGGATGTCTTAAGGGCAATGCCGAAAGATTCACATCCTATGGCAATGTTTGATACAGCAATACTTGTCATGGAAAAAGAGTCTGTATTCAGAAAGAGATATGACGAAGGAATGAAAAAGACAGAATACTGGGAACCGACACTTGAAGACTCTTTACAGCTTCTTGCGAAACTGCCGGGAGTTGCAGCAGGCGTTTACAGAATACGCTTTGACAAAGGTGACCTTATTGATCCTGATTCGAATCTCGATTGGGGCGGAAATTTTGTAAAAATGCTTGGTATTGATGACCCAACCGGAGAATTTGCAAATCTTATGAGATTATACCTTGTCTTACATTGTGACCACGAAAGCGGAAACGTAAGTGCAAATACAACTCATACTGTGGGCTCTGCACTTTCAGACCCGTATTATGCAGTTTCTGCCGGCTTAAACGGATTGGCAGGACCACTTCACGGGCTTGCAAATCAAGAATGCCTGAAATTCGTTCTTGCAATCATTGATAAATATAATGGTGTTCCGACACCCGAACAAATGAAAGATTTTGCATGGGAGACATTAAACAGTGGTAAAGTTATCCCCGGATATGGCCATGCTGTTCTCCGAAAAACCGACCCAAGATTTATTGCATTTAATAACTTTGGTAAAAGGGTTTGTCCCGATGACCCAACATTTAAAACAGTTGATATTATGTATGAAGTAATTCCTCCAATATTAATTGAGCAAGGTAAAGCAAAAGACCCCTATCCAAATGTCGATGCCGGTTCAGGTGCTCTTCTGCATTATTTCGGTATGAAAGAATTCCAGTATTATACCGTATTATTTGGTGTTTCACGTGCACTTGGAATGACATCTCAATTAATTTACAACAGAGCTCTGGGTATAGCTATCACCAGACCCAAATCTATCGGAACGGATTGGATTAGAAAAACTGTCGGAGCATAATATTACTCTATAATTAAAATTAAAAAACCCGGTTCATTTTTTGTTCTGGGTTTTTTAATTTTTAATTAAAATAAGAATCAGAATTTCGATATATGAGGTTGAAATATGGATTTTTACAAAGCCCTGAGTCCATTTTATGATGAAATGATAAACTTTGAGGAAAGATTAAAAAAAGAAAGAAATGTCTTTAAGGAGTTTATTGTTTCAAATAAAATTAAATCTGCTATTGATATTGGCTGCGGTACAGGATTTTATGCTATATTATTATCGGAATTAAGAGTAGAATCATGGGGAATTGACGATTCGGCAGAGATGATAAAAATTGCAAGAATAAATGCAGAAAAAAGGAAGGTTAATGTAAAGTTTAAAAGATTAAAATTTGAAAACTGGCATCTTGAAATAAAAAGTATGTTTGATTCTGTCCTTTGTCTTGGTAATAGTCTGCCTCATATTTTGGAAAAAAGTAAATTAAAGTCAGTAATAAAAAATATATATAATCGAATTTCAAATAATGGGATTTTTGTAGCACAAATTCTCAATTATGAACGAATAATGAAGAATAAAGAAAGAATTGTAAATATTAAAAAAATAAATAAACACATCCTTATTCGATTTTACGATTTTTATAGAAATTATATTGTTTTTAACATCTTAATAATATCTGAGGAAAATGAAAAAATTGGTCACGAAATAATTTCAACCAAATTAAGACCTATTTATAAAGAAGAGTTAATTACATTTATAAGAAACAGCGGTTTTAGAAAAATAAATATTTACAGCGATTTTCAAAGAAATCGTTACTATAAGAATAAATCAAAAGACTTATTTGTATTTGCTGTAAAATAATTAAAGATTGAAAAAGGTATTATTAAGAAGGAAAAATAGAATAATCGAATGACCTTATGGTTATTAACTATTGGCAAATGTATAATTTATCAAATCGCAAATCTAAAATCGTAATTCGTAAATCCAAAATAGGGAGAATAAAATGAATGCAAGAATAGTTTTTTTAGCTTTGATTTTTTTGGTTTCGAATAGTTATTCTCAACAGAGAGGAGTTGAGGTAAAGCTCGGACAACAAGGACCGGCTGATGATGTTATTATAACTGTTAACGGAAAGCCTTTTACCTCGTTTATAAGCAAAATAAGATGTCTTGATATTGGCAAACCTATATTTTGGCCCATATACAGTTCAAAAGGAACAATGGTAAATCGCGGATGGCCCCTGATAACCGATATTCCAAATGAACAGAATGAACATGCACATCACACAGGTTTATTTCTTGTTAATGGCCAGGTAAATGCTGGTGATGTAAATGATTTGAATTTCTGGTGGGCAAGATGGAGAGGAGAAAGAATCAGACCAATAGAAATAAAGAATTATAAAGGTGGAGACGAGTATGGATTGCTTGAAACCGTTTCTTTGTGGGAATCCCCTGAAACAGGTCCGATACTCGAACAAACTCAAAAAAACATTTTCAGGTATGATGAAAATTCAAGAATAATTGATTTTGACGTAAAATTAAAAGCACTTAAACTCCCTGTAACCTTTCCTGACAATATACACGGGACAGTAATTTTTCGCGTACATCGTGATATGACAACAAAATTTGGTGGTGGGAAATATATTTATCCTAAAGGTTTTATAACAGAACCAAATACTTTTGACAAAAGTTCGAAATGGGTTGCTTTACAAAGTAAAATTGGAGATGAACCAATTGTTATTGCAATTATGTTTAGACCTGATAGTCATAACAGTCCTCCTTACTGGCTTACAAGAGATTACGGTTGCTTTGGAGCAAATCCATTAAGCGGAAGAGCAGCTTATTCTGGGGGAAAGCTTCCCCCGTTAAGCACTTCATTAAATCCCGGAGAATCAATTAAATTTAAATACAGATTTCTTGTTTATTCCGGCAAATTGACAAAAGAAGAACTGGAACAACAATATAATCTTTATCTCAAGCAGTCTGAAATGATAAAATAAATTATTATTGACTTGAAATTATAAAAATTATAATCTATATTTAACTTTATATTTTATGAGTCAAATATTAAAATAAATTAAAATCCTTGTTAAATCTAAAAAATTGGAGGTTAAAATGAAAGCGAAAACTATAATTGTCGCAGGTTCAATATTTTTAATGGTATTTACCTGTTTGGGCTTTTCACAGCAAAAAGGAGTTGAGGTAAAGCCATCAAGACGTGCTGGACCTTCAGGGGATGTTGTCATTACTGTTGATGGAAAACCGTTTACTTCATTTATCAGCAAGATAAGATCACTTGATATTGGCAAACCTATATTTTGGCCCATTTACAGCGCGAAAGGAACAACTGTAAATAGAGGCTGGGCTCTGGTAACTGATATTCCCAATGAACAGAATGACCATCCGCATCACACCGGCTTATTTATGACTCATGGTGTTATGACAGCCGGTGATGTAAAAAAACTGAATTTCTGGGGGGGCAGATCCAGAGGAGAGAGAATAAGACCAATAGAAATAAAAGATTATAAAAGTGGCGAAGATTATGGGTTGCTTGAAACCGTTTCTTTGTGGGAATCCCCTGAAACAGGTCCGATACTCGAACAAACTCAAAAAAATATTTTCAGATATGATGCAAATTCAAGGATAATTGATTTTGATGTAACATTAAAGGCGCTCAAAGTTCCTGTAATATTTGAGGACACAAAAGAAGGTGCAATAGGATTTCGCGTTCACCGTGATATGACAGAACAATTTGGCAGTGGGGAATATATTAACGCTGAAGGTCTTGAGACAGAAAAAAATGTATGGGGTAAAAGGTCGAAATGGATTGCACTTCGAGGCAAAATAGGAAATGAGCCTGTTATTATTGCATTTATGTTTAGTCCTGACAGCCATAACTCTCCTCCTTACTGGCATGCAAGAGG